>DASUPI010000457.1:0-4364 GCA_036281135.1 Rhodoplanes sp.
GATTCGTTACACCGCTCCGCCGAGCGGTCGCGCCCGCGTGATCGGGCGTCCGGCCACGGACACGAAGCGGTGATTCGGGTAACGCGGCGCTTGTACCGGACGAAACCTGTGGTGTTCCTGGCCGAAGGCCTTTCCCTGGGACAGGCGGCCGACGGCCTTTTTCTGACGGAGGAAGATCGACATGAACCGCCGCTCCTTGAGCTTCGCTCTCGCCGGATCGCTCGCCTCGGCGCTTACGCTCGCCGCCGCGAACTCCGCGGGCGCGCAGGACTCCGGTCGCGAGAAGTGCTTCGGCGTCGCGCTGAAAGGGCAGAACGACTGCTCCGGCGGCCCTGGCATGAGCTGCGCCGGCACCGCGAAAGTAGACTACCAGGGCAATGCCTGGAAGTATGTGCCGAAAGGCACCTGCACGACCATGAAAACGCCGAAAGGCACGGGTTCGCTCACGGCGAACAAGAGTTGACGCGTGCGGAGGGGCGCGGCCGTTCGCGCCCTCTCCCGTTCCTACGGAGCGCCGCCATGATCCAACCCGCGCTGCCGCCCCGCACCGGCGTCGGATTCAAGCCGGATCATTTCGAGGGCTTGATCGCCGACCCTGGCCCGATCGGCTTCGTCGAGGTTCATGCCGAGAATTACATGGGCGAAGGCGGCCGCCCGCATGCGCGGCTCACGCATCTGCACGAGCGCTTCGCGTTGTCGCTGCATGGCGTCGGCCTGTCGATCGGCGTCGACGGACCGCTCGACCGCGCGCATCTGCAGCGCCTGCGCCGGCTGTGCGATCGCTACAGGCCCGAAAGCTTTTCGGAGCATCTCGCCTGGTCGAGCCACGGCGAAATTTATCTCAACGACCTTCTGCCCCTGCCCTATACCGCCGCCACGCTCGCCCGCATCGCCGATCATGTCGCCGAAATCCAGGACGCGCTCGGCCGCCGCATGCTTCTCGAAAACCCCGCGACCTATCTGCTGTTTGCCGAGAGCACGCTTGCGGAAACCGATTTCCTCGCCGGCATTGTCGGCCGCACCGGCTGCGGGCTCCTGCTCGACGTCAACAATGTGTTCGTCTCCGCCACCAATCACGGCCGGAGCGCCGAAGCCTATCTCGCCGCGTTCCCGCTCGAACATGTCGGCGAGATCCATCTCGCCGGCCATGCTGCGAGCGCCGACGATATGGGCGCGCCGCTCCTGATTGACGCGCATGGCTCGCCGGTCGCCGATCCCGTGTGGGCGCTGTTCGAACGCGTGATCGTCCGCACCGGTCCGCTCCCCACGCTGATCGAGTGGGACAATGACGTGCCGGCCTGGCCGGTGCTGCGCAGCGAGTCGGTCGCGGCCGATGCCGTGCTGACGCGCTTCGGCGTGATGCATGCGGCGTGAGGCGGCCAATGAGCTCCGACCAGGCAAGCTTTGCGCGGGCCCTGCTCGATCCGGAGCGCCAGGCGCCGGACGGCGTCACCTCGCATACGCATGCAGCGCCGGCGAAACGCTTTGCGGTCTATCGCAACAATGTCGTGGTCGGTCTGGTCGACGCGCTGGCGACGCG
Source organism: Rhodoplanes sp. (assembly GCA_036281135.1). Taxonomy (GTDB): domain Bacteria; phylum Pseudomonadota; class Alphaproteobacteria; order Rhizobiales; family Xanthobacteraceae; genus Rhodoplanes. The sequence continues at coordinate 1,541 of DASUPI010000457.1, forward strand.
CTTCCCCGCCGTGCAGCGGATCGTCGGCGAAGAATTCTTCCGCGCAATGGCCGGCGTGTTTGTGCGGGCGCATCCGCCGCGCTCGCCCTTGATGATGGACTATGGCGACGACCTGCCCGCCTTCGTCGAGACCTTCGCGCCGGCGGCGGAGTTGCCCTATCTCGCCGATGTCGCCCGACTCGAAGCAGCGCGCACGCGCGCCTTCCATGCCGCCGACGCAGCGCCGCTGCCGCCCGCGGCTTTCTCGGCCCTTGAACCGGCGGAGCTCGAAGCGCTCCGGCTGCAGTTTTGCCCGGACATTGCGATCGTGCGCTCGACGCATCCGATCGTCACGATCTGGGCCATGAATGTGGACGAGGCGGAGCCCGCGCCGATCGAGGACTGGCGGGGCGAGGATGCGCTCGTGTCCCGCGAGGGATTCGAGGTGGCCGTGCGGCGACTGCCCCCCGGCGGCGCCGTTTTCCTCGCGAACTTGCGCGCGGGCGGGACCCTGGCCGAGGCGGCGCTCGCCGCCATGCAGGAGACCGCCCGTTTCGACCTTGCCGAAAACCTCGCCGGCCTGATGTCGGCGCAGCTCGTGGCGGGGCTCATCCCGGCGCAGGTCCCGGCATTTTGAGAAATCGGCCGGAACGGAGGTCGCCGCTCACATGGCGACCGAGATCGAACCCTCGCGGTTATCGACCATCACCGGCGAATGCAGGTACTCGATCTTCGGCGGCTTGCCGTATTTTTCCGTGACGAAGGCTTTCCATTCGTCGGTATAGAGACGCTCGGCGTCTGCGCGCGAGGCCAGACGTAGATGCCGCCGGCGCGCCGTCCGTCCTCGCTCAGCCAGTAGTTCTTGCGCAAGAGCCCGGGAACGTCCCGGTACTTGGGCGCGGTCGCCTGAAACGTCTTGGTGATCTCGGCGAGGCTCGCCGGCGCGGCAAGCTCGAAGGTCACAATGGTTACGATCATCCGGCCCTCCACCCGCCTGTTTCGCCATTGACTATCGTAGCATTGCGCCGCCCGCGCCGACATGGCTGAGGCAAGGGTCCGGCGCTCTGCCACGATCGTGCCCGACTTGCCGGCAATGCACAGTTATGCTCGTTAGTCCCCGCCCGGTTTGAAGCTTTCGAGGCACGCTATGATTGATCGGTCCTTCGCCGCCCTGATGCTCGCCGGCATCGCCCTCGCAGCGCCTGTCGGCGCACGTGCGCAATCCCCGCAACCTCCGCTGCAGGATCGCTGGCCGGCGCCCACCCAGGAGCTGGAACAGCGCGCCGCTCCCCCCGCGGCCGAGACTCCGGCGCAAGCTCCCCAGGCGCAAGCACCCGCGCAGGCGCCCGCACCCGCGCCGAGCACCGAATCGCCTGGGGCAAAGCCCGCCCCAAAGCCTGAGCGGGCTCCGGCGCGCGAGGCGAGGAAGCCGGCGCCGCAGCCCACCGCCGTCGCCTGCACCGGCGTGTTTGCCCCTAACTCGAGCCATCAGGCGCTCGAGTCCGCCTTCAACGCGAAGAACGTGACCTTCACCGAGGTCGAGGGCGGGCCCGAGGGCAGCAAGCTGATGGCCTCCGTACTGTTCCCGAACGATCCCAAGCGGCGACTCGAAGTGCTGTGGCAGAACGAGGACGAGCGCACCGGCACCTCCCGAATCGTCATCACCGGCCAATCGACCTGGAGCGGCCCGAAAGGCCTGCGCCTTGGCCTGCCGCTCGCGGCGGTCGAGAAGATCAACGGCAAGCCTTTCAAGCTGCAGGGTTTCGACCAGAGCAGTTCATCCGCGGCTATCGATTGGCAGGATGGCGCGCTCGCCTCGCTTCCGGGCGGCTGCAATATCGGCGTTTTCTTCGCCGCCGATCCGAAGGTGCCGCAATCCGCCCGCGCCGAGGCCGCCGGCGAAGAATTCGCTTCGAGCGACGCCGCCATCCGCGCCCTGAAGCCCACGGTCACGGAAATCCTGTTCGGCTATCCGAAATAGCCCCAGCGGGTCCGGCCCGATTCGATCGTCGTCCCGAGCACGGAAGCGCGTCAGCCCAGCCGTCAGCCCAGGCCGTTGGCGCACGCCGCGTGCAACGCCGCAGCGGCCTGCGCGACCGCGTCGCCCTCCCGGGGGAGGTTCGCGTAATCGCCGCGCAACGCCTTCAAGGCATTCCGCTCGCGCTCGATCTCTTTCGCCGTGCGAAAGCCCAATCGGCGCAGAATCGGCAGCGGCGGGCACCAGCCCTGCACCGCGTGCTGCAACAAAAACCCCATCACGGCTGCCGGAAGCAACAGGAAGCGCGAGCCGCGCCACGCCGCCAGCATGGTCCCGAGGAAACCGACGGTCGCCGCATTCGCTTCCAGGGCGCGCTCGATGTCCCATTCCGCATCGAGATCCTTGAGCCGCCGGCCGATCTCGCGCGGATGCTGGGCGAAATAGAGCACGTTGAGTTCGATCTGCCGATCGATTCGCGCATTGATCTCTGCGTCGGTATTGCGCCGAACGCGATCGGCCGATCTCGGCAGAACCGGGCTGTCCAACCCTGCGCGACTCATGGCGCGCTCCATCCCATTGTGGCGTCGCGTGACTGATTCGGAGGCGGCGCCGGCGACGACCGCCGACGCCAGCGCCACTCCGGTCAGGGCGTCACATCGGCAACGATGATGTTGGTTGCCGGATCGACGAGCAGCACGCGATTGTTGACCACTGCATAGCGGTAGCCGCGGGTCACCGGCACTTGCACAATCAGGGTCTGCGGAACCGCCGCGAGCCCAATCGTCTGGGGCACGGGCGCGCCCACGGCATAACCGACGGCGTTCGTCGCCACATAGGGCGAAGCGTCATAGCCGGCCGGCGCCACCG
>DASUPI010000458.1:0-8939 GCA_036281135.1 Rhodoplanes sp.
GGAAGTTCTGTCAGGCCGACTGCGGCGGCGGCAGACGACGGATCAGCGGCGTTATGCGCAGCGAGGTGATGCGGTTGCGCTGCTTGCGCAGGACCTGGAAGCGGAAACCGTGGAAGGTGAAACTCTGGCCCGGCTCCGGGATCGATCGCGCCTCGTGGATGACGAGGCCGGCGATGGTGGTTGCGTCGTGGTCGGGCAGGTTCCAGTCCATTGCGCGGTTGAGATCGCGGATTGGCACCGCGCCGTCGACATTGACCGAGCCGTCCGGCAGCAGCCGCACGCCCGCGACCTGCACGTCGCGCTCGTCGGCGATATCGCCGACGATCTCCTCCAGAATGTCCTCGATCGTGAGGATTCCCATCATCTCGCCATACTCGTCGACGACCACCGCGAAGGGCGTCTTGCGCCGGCGAAACGCCTTGAGCTGCTCGGTGAGGGGCCGCGTCTCGGGCACGAACCAGGCCGGCCGGGCGAGCGTCATCACGTCGATCTTTGACGAATCGGCACCGGCCGCGTGCATCGCCCGGAACAGGTCCTGCACATGCAGAATGCCGACGATGTTCTCGGGCGTCGTCTGCCATAGCGGGAGACGGGTGACCGGACGCGACAGCACCTCTTCCAGGATCTTGGGCGGCGGATCGGCGGCGTTCGCCATGATGACGTCGGTGCGGTGAATCATGACGTCGGCGACCGTCAACTCGCGCAGATCGAGCAGCCCGCTGAGCATATCCCGGTCGGTTTTCTCGACGCTGCCCGCGCGGTGCAGGAGATCGACCGCGCCGCGCAGCTCCTCGTGCGCGGAGAGAAAGGCCTGGTCGACGCCGACTTTCACGCCGAACAGGCTCAGAATCCAGCGAACGGTCGCTTCGATGCCGACGAGCATCGGTCCGAGCAGGCGCACCACCAGCGAAATCGGCCGGACCACCAGGAGCGAGACGCGTTCCGGCGCATTGATCGCCAGCGTCTTGGGCAGCACTTCGGTGAACACGACGGTGATCACCGTCATGATGGCGGTTGCGTAGAGAACGCCGACATCGCCCAGCCAGGCGAGCAGAATTCCGGTGATCAGCGCAGATGCGAAGATGTTGACGACATTGTTGCCGGTGAGGATCGCGCCAATCATCCGCTCGCGTCGCTCGACGAGGCGGTTGGCGAGGGCGGCGCGGGTGTTCCCGGTCTTTTCCAGACGCAGCATGCGGGCCCGCGAAAAGCCGGTGAGCGCCGTCTCGCTGGCGGAGAAGAAAAACGCCAGCACCAAGCAGATCAATATGACGACGAGCGAAAGCCAGTCTTCGGTCAACATCGCCCGGCGAGCTTCTCGGCAATAAAGGTGCGGACGTCGGCGGCGTCGACATCGGGAGCGATGAAAGCCGCGCCGATCCCGCGCGCCAGGATGAAAATGAGCCGGCCGCGCCTGACCTTCTTGTCCTGCGCCATGAGCTCCATCAACCGGTCTGCGTCGGGGCAGCCGCCGGGCATGTTGGAGAGACGCGTCGGCAGGCCGACCGTCGCCAGGTGACGCTCGACGCGCTCGGCGTCCGATGGCGGCAGGAGGCCAAGCCGCGCCGAGAACTGGAAGGCGAGCGTCATCCCAAGGCCGACCGCCTCCCCATGCAGCAAACGGCCGGAAAATCCGGCCGACGCTTCGAGCGCATGGCCGAATGTATGGCCGAGATTGAGCAGGGCGCGCTCTCCCGCCTCGCGTTCGTCGCGGGCGACGATCTCCGCCTTCATCCGGCAGCTCGTGGCGATTGCGCGCTCGCGGCTTGGGCCTCCCGCAAAGACATCCTCGACGTTCGCTTCGAGCCAGGCGAAGAAGGCGGCGTCGCCGAGAAGGCCGTATTTGGCGACTTCGGCGTAGCCGGCGCGGAACTCGCGGGCAGGGAGCGTATCGAGGAGCGCCGTGTCGGCGACGACCAGGATCGGCTGGTGGAAAACGCCGATCAGGTTCTTGCCCAGCCGCGAATTGATCGCGGTCTTGCCGCCGACCGAGGAATCGACCTGCGCGAGCAAGGTGGTGGGCGCCTGAACATAGTCCAGCCCGCGACGCACGACGGCGGCGGCGAAGCCGGCGAGATCGCCGATGACGCCGCCGCCGAGCGCGACTACCACGTCGCCGCGCTCGATTTTCGCTTCGAGCAGCCCGTCGCACACCCGCTCGAATACGGCGAAGCTTTTCGTGCTTTCACCCGCGGCGACGACGATGCTTGTCGTTTGGATTCCGGCGTTCGTGAGCGCCGCTTCCACGGTCGGAAGATGCAAGGCGGCGACCGTTGCGTCGCTGACGATCGCGGCCTTCGCCCCAGGCTTGAGGGCCGCGATGCGGGCGCCGAGCGAGGCGATCAGTCCGCGCCCGATGACGATGTCATAGGCGCGCTCGCCGAGCGCCACCTCGACGCGGATCGGATCGCGCGGGCGAAACGGTGCGGTCATGGGAGCGGGCGTCGTGCGGCCGCAGCCACGAGGCCGAGCCTTGCGGCGATTGCGCCGATGATCTCATCGACGATGATTTCATGCGGGACATCGCGCGAATGGATGGTCACGTCCGCCTTGGTGTAAACGGGATAGCGTTCCTCGATCAGCCGCCTCAGCGTCGCCTCCGGATCCGGGGTGCGCAGCAGGGGACGGTCGGACCGTCGCCTGATCCGCCGCAGCAAAACGTCCGGCTCGGCTTTGAGCCACACGGATATTCCCTTCGCGCCAATGAGGTCACGCGTCGCCGGATTCATGAAGGCGCCGCCCCCGGTTGCGAGCACCCGCCGGCCTTGCTCGAGCAGGCGCGCGATCACGCGGGCCTCGCCGGAACGGAAATATTCCTCGCCGTGATGCTCGAATATGTCGGTGATCGGCATGCCGGCCGCGAGCTCGATCTCGGCGTCGGCGTCGACGAAAGGGAGGTCGAGCTTTTTGGCGAGACGGCGGCCGATCGAGGACTTGCCCGCGCCCATCATGCCGACAAGCACGATCGAGCGCATTCCGAGCGCCGCGGCGAGAGCCGTGGAGAGCGGCGTAAGCTCGGTCAGCTTGCGCAAAGACAGGTCGGGCATTCCGGGTTCTGGCTAAGGCTTCGTAGCGTGCGACCACCATATCACTGATTACCGCACCCGCGAGCCGCTGCGCCGTAGGCCGGCAAATACGTCTTTACAAAACTTTACGCGCGCGAGAAGCCCCCGAAACGGCCGTCCCCCAGATTGGCGAGGTGGCTTTGCAGCCACGCCAGTTTCAAAAGGAGACTTCCATGAGCGATCGGACCTCAGCCTCCCCCGTGACCACGCCTGCGGCGGCGCGGCCGGGCAGGCTCGCAAAAATTGCCGTCGTCATTGCACTCGGCCTCGGCGTCGCGGGCGTTGGCGCGTTCGCCACGACCTCGTTCAGTCAGGGCTTCGGAGGGCCGTTCGGGCACGGCCCCGGCTTCGGCCACGGTCCCGGCTTCTGGCGCGGCGGACCCTTCGGCGGCGGCTTCGATCCCGCGCGCGCCGAGGAGCGGGCGGACCGCATGATCCGGCATCTTTCGGTCGAGGTCGACGCCACCGCGGAGCAGCAGGAGAAGCTGCGCGGCATCGTCAAGAACGCGGTCAAGGACCTGGTCCCGATGCGGGAGAAACTATTTACCGCGCGACAGCAGGCGCGCGACCTCCTGCTCGGCCAGACCGTCGATCGGGCGGCGATCGAGAAGCTGCGCGCCGAGCAGATCGCGACCGCCGACGCGCTCAGCAAGCGCTTCACCCAGGCGGCGGCCGACGCCGCCGATGTGCTCACGCCCGAACAGCGCCGCAAGCTCGAGGGCCTGTTGCCGTCAGGGGGCGGTTGGCGCGGCGGGTCGCGCGGCTAATATGGCGCCGTGAGCGACCGCCTTCTCCTCATCGAAGACGACGCCCGGCTCGCCGAGATGGTCAAGAACTATCTCGGCGAGTCCGGCTTCGCCGTCACGATCGCGCCGACCGGCCGGGCCGGTCTCCTCCTGCATGGCCGGCAGGAATTCGACGCGCTCATCCTCGATCTGATGCTGCCCGACATGGACGGGCTTGAAGTCTGCCGCAAGATCCGCGCCGCGGCGCAAACGCCCATCCTCATGCTCACTGCGCGCGGCGACGCCATGGATCGGGTGGTCGGTCTCGAAATCGGCGCCGACGACTACCTGCCGAAGCCGTTCGAGCCGCGCGAGCTCCTGGCGCGGCTGCGCGCCATCCTGCGGCGCTCCAAAGGCGGCGAGGAGAACTCCGAACTCATGCGGTTAGGCCGGCTGGAGATCGACGTGGGCGCGCGGCAGGTGCGGCTCGACGGCGACGCGCGCGGCGTGACCGGCTATCAGTTCGACCTTCTTTTGGTGCTCGCCCGGCATGCCGGCCGCGTCATGTCGCGCGAAGCGATCATGGATCACATGAAGAATGAGCGGCTCGACGCGTTCGACCGCTCGATCGACGTGCATATTTCGCGTATCCGCGCCGCGATCGAGGATGATCCGAAGAAGCCGCGGCGGGTGATCACCGTGCGCGGCGCGGGTTATGTCTTCGCCAAGGCGCAGGACTAGGCGCTATGTAGGACCTCGCGACCAAAGGGAGCTGGCGGTGGCTGCAATACGCGTCTCCGAGCCGAGGCTGTCGCGTCCGATCGACCCACGCCTCTCCCCGCCGGGGAGAGGTGAACAGCCCTTCTGACCGCCGAGCATGCGACGGCTCTACCAGAAAATCTATCTCACGATCGTGGCGACGCTGCTGCTCGTCGTCGTGATCGCCGGCGGGTTGTGGCGGCTCGGCTCGGCGACGTCGCCGTTCGGCCAGGCCCTGGAGATGGCGGGTGAACTCGCGGGAACGGCGCTTCCGCCGGCTGATGCGCCGGCCGCCGTGCAGCAGCGGGCGCTCGATCGGCTGGCGGAACAGGTCAGCGCGGACCTCGCTCTGTTCGATTCCGAATTGCGGCCGATCGCATTCACCGGGCGTCCCTTGCCGCCGCCGTCGCGTATGGATGAGGGCGGCTGGATTCGGGGCCCGGGAGGCCCGGCCTGGAGCTTTCGTCTGCCCGATCAGCGCTGGGTCGTGGTGCGCGCGCCCGGGCGTCACCGCAACCCTGCGATCGGCCTCGTGCTGTTTCTTGGAGTGATCGCGCTTGCGGTCGCGGTCTGCGCTTTTCGGGTGGTGCGTGGCCTCACCCGTCGGCTGGAGACGCTTCAGGCCGGCGTCGAGACGCTCGGGGCCGGCAATTTGTCCACGCGGGTCAAGATCAAAGGCCGCGACGAGGTTGCGCAGCTTGCCGAAAGCTTCAATCGCGCGGCCGGGCGCATCGAGGAGCTCGTCTCCGCCCATCGGATGCTGCTCGCGAATGCCTCGCATGAACTGCGCACGCCGCTGTCGCGCATCCGGCTCGGCATCGAGCTGATGGAAGGCAAGCCCGACCCGAAATACGCCGCCGATCTGAAGCGCGACATCGCCGAGCTCGACGGACTGATCGACGAAATCCTGCTGGCGAGCCGGATCGAGGCCATCGGCGCGCTGCAAGCGAGCGAAGAGGTCGATCTGCTCGCGCTCGCCGCCGAGGAATGCGCCCGCTACGAATGCGAACTCAAGGGCGAGCCGGTCGCGATCCGCGGCGATCCCCGTCTGCTGCGCCGGATGATCCGCAACCTGCTCGAAAATGCCGAGCGTCATGGCAAGCCGCCGGTGACCGTCCGCCTCCGCCGCGCGGGCGATGGCGCCGCGCTCGACGTGATCGATGCCGGGCCCGGCATTCCGCCGTCGCAGCGCGAGCAGGTGTTTGCACCGTTCTACCGCCTCGCCGGCGATCCGAAAGGCGCCGGGCTCGGCCTGTCGCTGGTTCGCCAGATCGCGCGGCTGCATGGCGGGGATGCGGTCGCAGAGGCCACGTTTGAGGCGCCGAGCTGCTTCAAGGTCACCCTGCCGCTCGCCCGTCCGGCCCAGGGCGCGCCGGCATAGGCTTCGGAAGCCCTTGCCATTGCGCCGTCGACATGATCGTGTTCGCGCCAGTTGGACCCGGCACGCGGCGTCGCAAGGAGACCATGCCTAGCCTATTCCGCCTTCTCACGATCCTCGCCATCATCGCAGGCCTCGGCTATGCGGGTATGCTCGCGCTCACCACCTTGGTCGATCTCAAGCCGCGCGAGATCACCGTGACGGTTCCGCAGGACAAATTCGTGAAGCAACGCTGACGAACGCGCATGACGCGGCCGGCGCACTCGGCGGACAAGTTCATCGAGCTCTTCCTCGACATGATCGCGGCCGAGCGCGGCGCCGGCGTCAACACGCTTTCCGCTTATGCCCGCGACCTGCACGATCTCTCGGCATTCCTCAAGGAGAGCGGCGTCGCGATCGCGAAGGCGGGCAACGCCGATCTGCGCGCCTATCTCGGCCGGCTTGCCGAGCGCGGCTACAAGAGCAGCTCGGTCGCGCGGCGCCTCTCGGCGATCCGCCAGCTCTATCGCTTCCTCTATGCGGAAGGACATCGCGCGGACGATCCCGCCGCCGCGATCGAAGGGCCGAAGCGCGGGCGCGCGCTGCCGAAGGTCTTGTCCGTAGCGGAAGTGGACCGGTTGCTCGGCGCGGCGCGCGAAGGCGCGGCCAAACCGCTCAACACGCCGCTGGAACGCCTGCGCGCCCTGCGCCTCGTCGCCTTGATCGAGGTGCTCTATGCGACCGGCCTGCGGGTATCCGAGCTGATCGCGCTGCCGTCTTCGGCCGCGCGGCGCGACGAGCGCATGCTGGTCGTGCGCGGCAAGGGCGGTAAGGAGCGGCTCGTCATCCTCAACGAGGCGGCGAAAGCGGCGATGCGCGATTACGGGGCTGGTTTCGCGGAGGCGGGCGGGAAGAACGAATCGAAATGGCTGTTTCCTTCTTTCGGCGGGAGCGGACACATCACCCGCCAGCATGTCGCGCGCGAACTGAAGGGGCTTGCCGCCGCGGCCGGACTGCGTTCGGACAAGATGAGTCCGCACGTGCTGCGCCACGCCTTCGCCAGCCATCTCCTGCAGAACGGTGCCGACCTGCGCTCCGTGCAGACGCTGCTCGGCCACGCCGACATTTCAACGACGCAAATCTACACGCATGTGCTGGAGGAGCGCCTGAAGAGCCTCGTGCGCGACCTGCACCCGCTGGCGGACGAGTGAGCGCGGCTTCTAAATAGGGTTTTGCCGGCGGCGCCGCATTGGATAAACTGATTTTATGACAAGGCAGAACGCAATCGAGATTTTGCAGCAGAACCAGGATGCGCTGCGCGCGCGGGGCATTTGACACGCGGCTTTGTTCGGCTCAGTCGCGCGCGGCGAGGCGCGTTCAACGAGCGACGTGGACGTGCTGATCGAACTGGATCCCGCTTTGAAGTTGGACGTGTTCGCTTATGCCGGCCTCAAACGGTTTGTCGCCGAGCTTTTCGATGGTCCGGTCGACGTGGTCAATAAAGCTGCGTTGAAGTCGTATCTGCGCCGACCGGTGGCGGCCGATGCCGTCTACGCGTTCTGAACCGCCTCTCTAGCCCTGCAAAGTCTTCAGGTAGGAAATCAGGTTCTGGCGGCGCGTTGTATCCTCGATCGGCGGCAGCGTCTTCGACGTTCCAGGGATAAAGCCGCTCGGCTTGGCGAGGTACCTGTCGAGCTCGACCTCGCTCCATACGCCGCCCTTCTTGCGCAGCGCCAGCGAATAGGAAAACCAGTCGGCGCGCGCCTTGGGGGCGCCGACAATTCCCCACAGGCTGGGGGCCGAGCGCAACGGGCCGTTCTTCTCGATGCTGTGGCAGACGACGCAGTCGTTCGCCGGACCGGCCCGCCCGGTCGGGTCGGCGGTGAATGCGAAGGTCTCGTTGCTGGGGCCGAAGGTTTTCGCCTGGACCTGCGAATCGAATTCGTGCCTGGCCTGGACGGCGATGAGCGCTGCGACCGCGAGCGCCGTCAAGGCGCCCGCGCCCAGCGCGATAGCTCGACTGTTCATGACCCCTCCCGCCACCGGAATCTGCAAGCGCAAAACGTGCAAAATCGATGGGCATGCCGCGAGGGCACGCCCGGCCTAAATCTTCTGTGTCGGCGCACCGCCGAACGCTCGAAATATCTCACAGCGCAGCGCCCGATCGAGGCGCGCAAACATGTCGGAATAATTCCTGCTGATTAGATAGCAAAAAGTTTAATAAGGCCGTTTGATCTACCGCAAGGTGCGTGCAGAAATCGCATAATAGCATTGCATAAAACGCATAATCCTCAGGGAAACGTCCATACCCCCGCTCCTTTTGGAGGGCGAAGAATGCTTTCGGCCCCGCTTTTGCGCGCCAACGAAGATCTCGCTCTCCCCTCGAATGACATCACCATGGGCGGCATGAACCGCCGCGAATTCACCCAGTTCTGCGCCGGGGTCGCCGCCACGATGGGCCTGTCGCAGGCCGCAGGCGTGCGCATGGCGGAGGCCGCCGCCACGCAAGCGCGTCCGCCCGTGATCTGGCTGCACGGTCAGGAATGCACCGGCTGCACCGAGTCGCTGTTGCGCGCCGAACATCCGACGCTCGAGACCCTGATCCTCGATCTCATCTCGCTCGAATATCACGAGACGCTGTGCGTGGGCGCGGGCCACCAGGCGGAAGCGCACAAGCAGAAGATCATGCAGGAGAATAAGGGCAAATACATCCTCGTGACCGAGGGCAGCACGCCGACCAAGGACAACGGAATCTATTGCAAGGTCGGCGGCAAGACTCAGATGGAGCAGGTTCGCGAAGCGGCCGAAGGCGCGGCGGCGATCATCGCGATCGGTTCGTGCGCGTCGTGGGGCGGAATTCAGTCGGCCGACCCCAATCCGACCGGCGCGAAACCCACGCAGGACATCGTGCCGGGAAAGCTCGTCATCAACATCCCGGGCTGTCCGCCCAACCCTTACAATTTCATTTCCACGGTTCTGCACCTTCTCACGTTCAAGAAGCCGCCCGATCTCGACGAGAAGAACCGGCCGAAA
>DASUPI010000459.1:0-11868 GCA_036281135.1 Rhodoplanes sp.
GTGCGAAACGCGATGTCGCGCGCGGGCAAGCCGGACGCAGGCCTTAGAATCATCATTGAAGCCGGAGGCTGCACCGGCCCGAAATATTCGATCGGCCTTGAACTCAAGCCGGAACCGGAAGACGCGGTGATCGAATCGGCCGGGGTGCGCATGTTCATCGATCCGGGCTCGCAGCGTTTGGCGGCGGGGCTGTGCGTCGATTTCGTCGATCGACTCGGACGCACGGGCTTCACCTTCACGAGCGCCGCCGCAGCAGCGTCGTCGGGGTGCGCGTGCGGCAGATCGGCGGGGGCTTCTTCGGGCGGCTGCGGAATGCGGCGCTGACATGATGCGCGCGCGGCCGGCAAGCTGCGTCCCCGCGGGATCGGACCGCGGGCCGCGTGGACGCGTCGTGCTCAACGACACGACGTTGCGCGACGGCGAGCAGGCGCCCGGCGTGGCCTTCACCATCGAGGAGAAGGTCGCGATCGCCCGCGCTCTGGCGCAGGCCGGCGTCACCGAAATTGAAGATCGATGTGCCGCTGCAGGGTGGCGGACCTTGGCGGCTGCCGGCGTGGCTCCGCGCGACCTGTCGCCTCTGCTTCGGCGAGGACTGCACGTGGCCGGCGACCAGGGTCGAGGCGGAGCTCCGCGGAAAGCGCGGAAACTGCGAGACCTCGCCATGAGCCCGCCCGGCCCCTCTCCAGCCACGGACGTACTATCTGCCGTGAAGGCGGCGGGTTCGGCCGAGGAGATTTTCGCCCTGCTCGGCGTCGCCTACGATCCGAAACGCTTGAATGTCGCGCGACTGCACATTCTCAAACGCATGAGCGCGCATCTCGACGAAGCCGAGCTCGACACTCTGCCGGCGGATGTCGTCCAATCCCGTTTGAAAGACGCGCTCGCCCGCGCCTACGAGGACTTCGCCTCGGCATCGCCGCTCGAACTGCGCGTCTTCAAGGTGCTGCAGCAGGCAGCGGAGCCCGATGGGGCGGCGGCGGCGGAAACGGCGGCGTTCGTTCCGATCGACACCCTGCGGACCTCGTAACGGCGGCCTCGCCGCGGATTGCCGGGACGGCGACCAGCCAAAGGCTTCGCTTGGTCGAAACGTACAACTATGGCGCACATGCTCGCACAACGGGCATCGCGCAGAACGATAGGGGCGCGCCGGAAAGGAACGGCGAGCCCCGGGAACGCAAAGGGGGGCATCCGAAGGCTCGCCGGAAAGAGGCTTGCGCCCCTCTCAGGATGGTAATGCAATAAGCCGCATTTCGTTTCTATCTGCGCGGTAAAATGCGTCCGACCGGCGCGCTCGGGGTGATGCACGAGCTATCCGGCTCCGCGGTTCGTGCGCAAGTGGGGGCCAAGGGCGCGCCCGCCGTACCCTCTTCCTTTGTTCATAGATCGAGAGTAGTAATGCCACCTGTGGTCGTATTACTACAGGGACATCGATGCGCGTTTCGGTTCCCATCGTGAGCCGCGTCATGCGGGTTACCGGCGCCCTGCTGGCGACCGTCACGCAAGCGCTGAACGATTGCGGAAGTGCTTGGCGAAGCCCTTAGCGGGTGCTGGCCGCCGGTTCTTTTACGACGCAGCCATGCTTCGTTCTGCACGAAGAGAGTGGTGAGTCGATGGCGATGACGAATGGCGTTGGTCGGACGAAGCCGAAAATCCATTGTCTGCGGTCGATCATCTCCCAATGCGGCATGTTCTGGAGCCGCTGGACCTTGCAGGTCAGGACATACGGCTCCGACATCGTTTTTGATTCTGCAAGGCCGCTGGAAAGCAGTAAAATCCTTCAGCATCCCGATTGGCGGTTGAAGACGGTTCGTACGGCAAGGCGATCTTGGAGACTGGAGGCATCGCTTTCACCCTCAATGCCCCCCAGCAGCCCTTCCTGCACACAACAACGACACCGGGAGAGCTGCGCGCCGGCGCGAAGAAACCCGCGCGTGGCTGGCGCGGCGTCAACGCGAACTCGCCGCCGTTCCGTCGCCTCCCATTGCCGACGACACAGTTCGCAGAAGTTGGATCCGCCCGCCTGACACTGGCCGGCCTCGGAATTTTCGTCGCGGTCGCCGGCGACTGCTCGCGCGGGCGGCGCCAAAGCGGCAGGTGCTTCGCTTCGTCAATATCCCCGCCGCCGTTCCTTCTTGGCGGCCTTGCGCGCGGCATAGCGGATGTCGCGAGCGGCCTTCTGCTCGGCCTTCAGCGCCGCCTCGCGTTCGGTCAGTTCGGTTGCGGCGAGAGCCGCGGCCTCCTCCGCTTCCCGCTTGGCCTTCGCCGCGGTCTCCGCGTCACGGGCGACCTGCGCCGCACGTTCGGCGTCACGTTCCTTCTTGGCCGCTTCGCGCTCGGCGCGTCGGATGAGGCGCTCCGCTTCGAGGGCTGCGCGCCGTGCGGCGATCAACGGGTCCTTGGCGGCTGCCTGGAACTTTTCCAGCATGGCTTTTTTTGCGGCCGTGGAGTTGCTCTGGCGGTCCTTCAGGTCTGGGTCTCGGAAGCGGCTCATTCTATCTCCGGTATCCTTCGGTGTGGGGTATGGGGCGGACGTCGCCGAGGCTGCGTCCGATCCGATTGTCGTCGCGGCGTTCCGCTCGAGCCGAGGGACGTTGCTTCGCGCGCACATTGCCGAGCGCATGGGCGAAACAAGGTCGGAAGGGGTACCTGACCCATTCGCGTCCCCAGCGCGTCCCTGGACTGCATCGAGTGCTCGTTCGCGTGCGGATATTCACAGTCAGTCTTGCTTATGGCGAGCCCGGCGGGACTCGAACCCGCGACCCCATGATTAAAAGTCACGTGCTCTACCGGCTGAGCTACGGGCTCGCATGGCCTGTGTGTTAAGGGCCGCCTCCCGACCGGTCAAGCTCGGACGACCCGGGCGCAACTGCCCACGGTGAATTCCGAAACAGCGTCCCTCGCGAGCGACGTTCGGCAACGGCAGCCATGCTGCTTGCCTCATATATGGCCCTCGGAGATCGTCCGCGCGAACTCGCAACAGAGGAACTGCCCGGACGAGGACTTCACGCCCCCAGAATCGAGGCTGCGCCGGAAGGTCTTCGTATCGGCGCAGGGGTCGTCATCGCGCGTCTCTTGGATGATGCGCTGGCCGCCTCCGTCCCGCTTCTGCGCAAAGCCGCCCGGTCATTCGGAACGCAGCAGATCCGAAATTCGGGCAACCGTCGGCGGGAACATCGCGAGCGGTCTCCCCGATCGTACCCTGCTGACGTGTCTCCTGGCCTTGAACGCGACCGTGCAGGCGGCATCGGCCGGAGGCGGCCGCCGCTCCATGCCGCTGCACGGTTTTCTTGTCGGGCTCGGTCAGACCGCCATCGGGCCCGAGGACCTTCTCGTCGCCGTGACCGTGCCGCGCGTCGAGGGCTATCAGGGCTATGTCATGGTCGGCCCGCGCAACGCGCAATACTACCGCCTTCCCGTATGGCGTTCCATCACCCTTCAGGCGATACTCGCAATGTGGCGGGCGCATCCGGACGAGGACTTCCATGCCGATCGTGAATCGCATCGCCGACCAGCATGCCGAGATCACCGCATGGCGGCGCGACCTGCATGCGCATCCGGAGCTGCGCTACGACGTCCACCGCACCGCCGGGCTCGTCGCTGAGCGCCTCAAGGCGTTCGGTTGCGACGAGGTCGCGACGGGCATCGGCAAGACCGGCGTGGTCGGGGTGATCCGCGGCCAGAAAGGCGGCGGCAAGGGCATCGGGCTCCGCGCCGACATGGACGCGCTGCCGATCCAGGAGTCAAACGAGCTCCCCTATAAATCCACTGTGCCCGGACACATGCACGCCTGCGGGCATGACGGGCATACCGCGATGCTGCTCGGCGCAGCGCAATACCTTGCGGAAACGCGCAACTTCGCCGGCACGGCCATCGTCATCTTTCAGCCGGCGGAGGAGGGCGGCGCCGGGGCGCGCGCGATGATCCGCGACGGCCTGATGGATCGCTTCGCGATCGACGAAGTGTACGGGATGCACAATTTTCCCGGCCTCGCGCGCGGGCGGTTCGGGCTCCGCCCCGGCCCGATCATGGCCTCCGCCGATACGCTCGAAATCGCCATCGAAGGGGTGGGCGGCCACGCCGCGCGCCCGCATCTTGCGGTCGACACGGTTCTCGTCGGTGCGCAGATCGTGAACGCGCTGCAGTCGGTCGTCTCGCGCAATGTCGATCCGCTGGACGCCGCCGTGGTGTCGATCTGTATGTTCCAGGCCGGCAATACCGACAATGTCATCCCGCAGACCGCGCTGTTGCGCGGCACCGCGCGGAGCCTCACGCCGGCGGTGCGCGACCTGTTGGAAGCGCGCCTGCGCCGCCTGGTCGAGGGAACCGCCCAGGTCTATGGCGCGAGGGCGACGCTCGCTTACCGACGCGGCTATCCGGTGGTCGTCAATCACGCGCGTGAGGCGGAGTTCGCCGCAGCCGTCGCGGCGAATGTGGTCGGCGGCAACAAGGTCGAGGAGGACATGCCGCCGGTGATGGGGGCGGAGGATTTTGCCTATATGCTGCAAGCGCGCCCGGGCGCCTTCGTCTTCATCGGCAATGGCGACAGCGCGGGCCTGCACCATCCGGCCTACGACTTCGACGATGAGATCATCCCGATCGGCGCGTCTTATTGGGTGCGCCTGGTGGAGACCGCGCTCGCGGCGTGAACGATACGAGCTTGCCGGGTCGCGCCCGCTACTGGGCTTCGACCCGCTTGTCGGCGGCCACGGGCTGGTCGACCTCCACCCTGACCTCGGCCAAGGCCGGATGGCGTTGCGCCACTTCGGCCGGCTGCAACAGCTCCTCGGTGCGGCTCTGCACGACGCGCCAGAAGGCGTAGTCGTTCACGCGCGAGCGCTCGATCAGAGCCAGCGCGACCGCGGACAGGAAGGGCAGGCTCTGTACGATCAGCACGACGCCGAACAGGTTGATCTCACGCACCTGCTGCTCGTAATTGCTCCAGAATACGATGCCCGCGCCGAGCAACAACAAGGCGCCCATGATCGCCTCGTCGAAAGCGGGAAAGGACACCCGCTTGCGCGCGAAGCCGCCTTTGGCCGTCCGAACGAAGGGGAGGTGATCCTTGATCAGGCCGAACGCGACCGCCCGCGCCACCGTCCATTGCATCGACATGGCGGTGAACATCGCGCCGGTCGCCTGGACCGAGCTGATCCGCACCCGCCGGCGATACAACGCGACGAAATGAAGGATCGACAAGGCCGATGCGGCGAGGATCGGGACGGTCAGCACCTTGTCGGGAATGGCGATGCCGACGAACGCCACCACCGGCACCCAGACGAGGTTCAGAAATGCGAGCACGACGCCGACGCTTTCCGCGCCCAGCCAGTTCAGCCACCCGAAGGTGAATTGCCGCTTCTGTTCGGGCGAGAGGCGGGTCACGCCCGGCAGGAAGCGCCGCCAGTGCTTCCGGATGATCTGGAAACCGCCATAGGCCCAGCGATGCCGCTGCTTCTTGAACGCCTCGAAGCTGTCGGGCAGCAGTCCATGGCCATAGCGATGGTTGGTGTAATGCGTGAGCCAGCCCTGTTCGAGGATCGAGAGGCCGAGATCGGTGTCCTCGCAGATCGTATCGCTCGACCAGCCGCCCGCGTTCTCAAGCGCCGCGCGCCGGATCAGACACATCGTGCCGTGCGCAATGATGGCATTGGCCTCGTTGCGCTGGACCATTCCGATATCGAAGAACCCGGCATATTCGCCGTTCATGGCGGTATGCATCGCGGTCTTGTCGCTGTCGCGATGATCCTGCGGGGCCTGCACCATGCCGACCCGCGGGTCGGCGAATGCGGGGACGAGGTCGCGTAGCCAGTCGGGCGACACCGTATAGTCGGCGTCGATCACGCCGATGATCTCGGCGTCGGGCGCCGTATGCGTCAGCGCAAGCCGCAGCGCCCCGGCCTTGAAGCCTTCGATCTTTTCGGCATTGATGAACTTGAAGAGCGCGCCGAGCTCACGGCACCGCTCCTCGACCGGACGCCAGAAGGTGGGGTCCGGCGTGTTGTTGATGACGACCACGCATTCGAAATTCGGATAGTCGAGCCGGGCGACCGCGTTGAGCGTCGCCTTCAGCATGTCCGGCGGCTCCATATAAGCGGGGACATGAATGGACACCTTCGGCGCATAATCCGATCCGGTGTCCTCGCGGCCGAGCAGGCGCGTCGGGCGACGCCCGAACAGCACGGTGGCGATCTCGTCGACACGCCACATCGCGATCATGACCAGCGGAATGAGGAGCAGGAAGCCGATGCCAAGCGCTACGGCGGCGCCGATGACGAAATAGTGGCCGTTCCAGTAATTGAACACCACCGCCGCCCACGCGCCGATCACATGCGCGAATGCGGTCAGCGTCAGCGCCTGCATCATCGTCGCCCCGGCGATCGCCAGAATGGGCAGCGACGCCAATACGCCGACGGCGACGGCGATCGCGCCGATCTTGTCGTGGTTGCGATCGTCGATCACGCCGGTCCAGGAGAATTTCGGCGCGCGCGCGGCGTCGAAGATTCCCCAATAGGCGCCCACGCTCCCTTCGAAGCTCTTCCACGGCTGGTCGAATGCTTCGATGATGTTGTAGTCCATGCCGAGCGCTTCCGCGCGCGCGACGAAGCTGCGCAGCACGGTCGCCTGCTCGATACGACCCGGCTCCGCGGCCTTGCGATTGTAGCCCGCGCTCGGCCAGCCAAATTCGGCGATCACGATGCGCTTGCCGGGAAAGGCCGCGCGCAGCTTGTTGTAGATGATAACCGCCTGGTCGACGGCCTGCTTCTCCGAGAAGCCCTCCCAATACGGAAGGATATGCGCGGCGATGAAATCGACCGCCGAGGCAAGCTCGGGATGCTCGATCCAAACATGCCAGATTTCGCCGGTGGTCACCGCCGCTGCGCCGCCCAATTCGCGCTTGGCCTGGTGGATAAGCTGGATCAGGTCGTCCACGCTCTTCTCGCCGCGGAAGATCGTCTCGTTGCCGACGACAAGGGCGTTCACATTGCGGTTCTTGCGGACGAGGTCGACGGCCGCGCGAAGTTCGCGCTCGTTGCGCTTCTCGTCCTTGTCTATCCAGGCGCCGACGGCGACCTTGAGGCCGAACTCGGCGGCGATCGGCGTTACGAGCTCGACGCCGCCGGTCGACGAGTAGGTGCGCAGCGACCGCGCGTAAGGCGACAGAACGCGAAGATCGGATTTGATCTTGTCGATGCTTACCTGATTGTTAGCATCGTCGGGGTGGGCCGAGCCTTCGAAAGGCGAATAGGATATACTCGCCAGCGGACCGGAAATGTTCGGAGCCGAACTCTGGCTTTCCCAGATGGCCCACGCGGCGGCGTGCAGGCACGCCACGAGCGCGACCACGGCGGCGACGGAGCGCATATATTTACCACTCGGGGCGGGGGATGGCGATCTCGAACCTGTCCCCTAGATTCGGTCGCAAAGCTTGCGCCGCCGGAGCTATATCCGCGGCCGGCAGCGTCTTCAAGTACAGGTCGCACATGGCAGTTTGAAGGCGGTCCAATTTGCGGGCAATCAAGGCAGCAACGCGGAAACAACCGCGTCAGCGGGAATTCGTTCCGGGGGCGGTCTGGACGGTCGGCGCCGCAGCCGGGGCCGGCGGCGGGGCCGCGGCGGCGGCGAGTTCGGGGTCAAGCCAGCAGGAATGCACCCGCGAATTGAGCGTCTCGGTGGCCTTGGGATCGATGTTCCCTTGCCGGACCACGCAGCGGAAGGTCGTCTGCACATGCCCGCCGGGGCACCCGAACCGGTCGTAAAGCTCAAGATGGCGGAACGCCGTGTCCAGGTCGTCGCGCCACAGCAGGCCCACCACGCGCTCGCCGAGCCACACGCATTCGGGGTTGGCTGCCGGACCCTTCAGGGCCTGGCCGGCCTCTGTCGCCCGGTCGGCGCGCGCCTTCTTTTCCTGTCTGGCCGCGTCCGCCTGGCTGGGCGCCGATTTGGATGGGTCGGCCGCTTGATCGCCGCTCTGCCCCGGCGCCCCAACCGAGGAGAGAAAGAAGACGAGCGCTGCGCAGGACGCGAACGCGGCGGCTCGCAAACCGGTGATAGGCATGTTTCTGCTGCGGTTGATGACGACCGGAAGAGTTAGGATGCCACCATCGAATTTAGCCGGCATGATGGCGCCGCCTTTGCACAAACTCTGCGCGTAATGGCCGAACTTGTCCACTCTGTCCAGGGTCGTGTGGCGTAAGCCTGGAAAAAGCCGCCTTCACCGTGCGGGTTCGGTTGGCGCTCTCATTGGCAAGCAACGTTGGATCGATGCGTCTTCCGCTCACGCTCTTCGCCTTTGCGCTCATCGTGGTGACGACATCATGGAGGTGGATGGGGGCGCCGGGCCGCTTGGCGGGAACGCATGCGGCCGACGGCAAAGTCCAATGCCTCTCCTATGCGCCGTTCCGCGGGGCGCAGAGCCCGCTTACGCCCCGCGCGCGTGTCGAGCGGGCGCAAATCGAGGAGGACTTCGCCCGGCTCGCCGCCGTCACAAAATGCGTCCGAACCTATTCGATCGACCATGGGCTGGACCAGATTCCCGCGGTTGCCGAGCAGTTCGGCTTGAAGGTCATCCAAGGCTTATGGCTGTCGAGCGATCGGGCCAAGAACGGCTCGGAGATCGACGGGGTCGTCGCGCTCGCCAAACGCTATCCGCACGTAATTACGGCGATCGTCGTCGGCAATGAGGTCCTTCTGCGCGGCGAGTTATCGGCCAACGATCTCTCGCAGATCCTCCGGACTGTGAAGGCCGCGGTCCCCATGCCGGTGACCTATGCCGATGTCTGGGAGTTCTGGCTGCGCAATCGCGAGCTTGCCGCCGCCGCCGACTTCATCACCATTCACATCCTCCCTTATTGGGAGGACGAGCCGATACCGGCGCATGCAGCCGGCGCACATGTCGATGCGATTCGCCAACAGGTCGGGGCGGCTTTCCCCGGGCGCGACATTCTGATCGGGGAAGTCGGATGGCCGAGCCAGGGGCGCATGCGGCAAGGCGCCTTGCCCTCGCCGTCCAATCAGGGGCGGGTGATCGAGGACGTGGTCGCGCGCGCTGCGCAGCGCGGCTACCGCGCCAACCTGATCGAGGCGTTCGACCAACCGTGGAAGCGCGCGCTCGAAGGAACCGTGGGCGGTTACTGGGGGCTGTTCACGGGCGCCGGCCGCGAGCCAAAATTCGTCCTGGGGCAACCTGTCTCGGACCATCCTTACTGGCCTTGGCAGGCGCTCGGCGGCGTCGTGCTGGTCTGCCTGGTCTTTGCCGCCACATGGCGCGCCGCCGGCGGCGCGGCGGACAAGATTCGCCCGGTCATATGGGTCGCCGTCAGCCTCAACGCCGTCGCGGGCGGCGTCCTGGCGGGATGGGCGATCGAAAAAGGCATGGTCGAAAGCGTGGGTGCGGGCGGCGCGCTCCGCAGCGCCACGCTCGCCCTGCTCGCGATCGCAGGACCGCTCGCCGGCTCGGCCCTGCTCGCGCGGGACGACCGGCTGCCGGGCTTTGCGCGTCTTCTCGGCGCACGCGACGAACGGCCGGCCGATCCGCTTGTCCTCGCCGCCGGCTTCCTCCTGATCCTCCTGACCCTCGCCGCGATCGAGACGGCGCTCGGGCTCGTTTTCGATCCGCGCTACCGCGATTTCCCGTTCGCGGCGCTCACCGCCGCGAGCATCCCGTTTCTCGTTCAACGGTGGATCGGACCGAAGGGGGAGGGGAGCCGCGGGGTGGCCGAGACCGCGGCCGCGTGGGTGCTTGCGGTCGGCGCGGCCTATATCGTGCTGAACGAAGGCGTCGCCAATTGGCAGGCGGTCTGGCTCGCGGCGAGTTTCTTTGCTCTCGCCCTCACTCTTGCTCGCGGGCGGGACGCGCAAAGCTCAAAATCATGAGGCCTGCCGCAAGTCCTGCGAGCGAGGTATTGTAAAGCACGAGCCCGAGGGCGGTCGCCATGATCGCGATCGCGAACAGCGGCAGTGACGGGCGCATGAGGTTGAGCAGCGCTGCGCCGACCGCGACAAAGCCGAAGACCTGCGCCCGAAAAAGCCGTGTCGCCACCAATCGGGACAGGCAGATGAGACTGTCCTGGCCGGCATCGCAGCCAAGCCCGACGGTCGAATTCTCAATCACCAGATAGCGCAGGTAGAACGCATAGAAGAGGGACAGAAAACCGATCGCCAGCAGCCAGTTGCCGGCGCGGGCAGACGGGAGAAAACGCGGGCGCATGGGCTGCTCGGCTCGACGCGTGAAGGGTGCGGGCTCCAACGAACGACCCTAGCACAAGAGCGCCCGTCCTGCTGCTCCGGGACACCCACAGCTTCCCTCGGCGCCCGACGGGAACCGGCTCCCGCCGATCTTGCACGGCCGGATTTTCTGCGGCGAGCCGGTTCCCACGTCGCGGGAAAATGCTCTAAGAGGACTGCGGGCAGACGCGCCGAGGAATGACGAGAGTGAGAACCTGTTCGACCATCGTGCTTGCCGCCGGGGAGGGAACGCGCATGCGCTCGTCCCGACCGAAGGTGTTGCACGCCATCGCCGGGCGACCGCTGATCGCGCATGTGCTGTCCACGGTGGGCGAGTTCGCGCGTGGCGGCGGGATCGCCGTGGTGATCGGCCCCGCGATGGACCCGATCGCAAAGATCGTTCGGGGCGCGGCGGCGCAGGCGGAGGTTTTCGTCCAGGCGGAGCGGCGGGGCACCGGCCATGCCGTGCTCGCCGCGCGCCCCGCGCTCGCACGCGGAGCCGACGACGTGCTGATCGTCTATGGCGACACGCCGCTGATCCGGGCGAGCACGCTCGCTCGGCTGCGCTCGGCGCTGGCGGACGGGGCGGCGGTCGTGGTGCTCGGATTCCGCCCGACCGATCCGACCGGATATGGCCGTCTGATTACCGAGGGCGAACGGCTTCTTGCGATCCGCGAGGAGAAGGATGCGACCCCGGCGGAAAAGGCGATCACGCTCTGCAATGCCGGCGCGATGGGACTGCGCGGCGATGTTGCGCTCGCCATTCTCGATGAGATCACGGACGACAATGCCAAACATGAATTCTACCTGCCCGATGCGGTGGCGATCGCGCGCCGCAAAGGGCTTGCGACCGCCGCACTGGAGATCGCCGACGCCACGGAGGTGCTGGGGGTGAATACGCAGACCGAACTCGCGCAAGCGGAGGCGATCCTGCAGCAGCGGCTGCGTGCGGCTGCGCTCGAGGCAGGCGTGACCATGGTCGCACCGGAGACCGTCCACCTGTGCGCCGACACCAGGCTCGCACGCGACGTGGTGATCGAGCCCTATGTCGTGTTCGGGCCGGGCGTGACGGTCGAAGAGGGGGCGGTGATCCGCTCCTTCTGTCATTTCGAGAACGCACGCATCGGGCCGGGAGCGATCGTCGGGCCGTTTGCGCGGCTGCGACCCGGCGCCGACATCGGCGAGAACGTGCATATCGGCAATTTCGTCGAGGTGAAGGCGTCGACGATCGAGGCCGGTGCCAAGGCCAATCACTTGAGTTACATCGGCAATGCGCGGGTAGGGGAGCGCACCAATGTGGGCGCCGGCACGATCACCTGCAACTACGACGGCATCGGAAAATACCACACCGATATCGGCAAGGGCGCCTTCATCGGCTCGAACTCCTCGCTGGTCGCGCCGGTGAAGATCGGAGACGGCGCCTATATCGGTTCGGGTTCGGTGATCACGGACGATGTGCCGGCCGGCGGCCTCGGGCTCGCGCGCGGCCGCCAGATCGTCAGGAACGGATGGGTCGCGCGCTGGCGCGAGCGGATCCAGGCGGCGGTCAAGAAAAAGCCAGGATCGACGGACTGATGTCGCGCCCGGCGCGGTCGGTCCGCCGGCTGTTCTGGAGTATTGGACGTCGAAGCTGCCGCGCCGAGCGTC
>DASUPI010000460.1:0-2582 GCA_036281135.1 Rhodoplanes sp.
GTGCTCGTCGCCGGCAGTTCCGGTTCCGGCAAGTCGACGCTTATCCAGGCACTGCTCGAGAAGCTTGTCGAACACGAATACCAGTACTGCGTCATCGATCCTGAAGGCGACTACGAACACCTGGCGGCGACGCTGGTTGCCGGAAGCCGCGAGCACGCGCCCGACGTGGCGCAGGTTGTCGAGCACTTGGAGGAGCCGGACGTCAATCTGGCGGTGAACCTGCTTGCGATATCCTTGGCCGAACGTCCGGCCTTTTTCACCGAGCTGTTATCGGCGCTGCTGCGCCTGCGAGTCCGGCGAGGGCGGCCGCACTGGACTGTCGTCGACGAGGCGCACCACATGCTTCCGGCGGACGACGTGTCGTCCGGTATCGCGCAGCCGATTGGCGGCATGATCTTCGTGACCGTACATCCGGACCAGCTCTCGCCTGCCGCCTTGTCGGCGGTCGATCTCGTCATCGCGGTTGGCGCCGCCGCCCGCGAGACGATCGAGATGTTTTGTCGGCAGATCGGGCGGCCTGCGCCGCCGTTGCCGGAAGAGCCGCTGACCCCGGATGAAGCGCTCACGTGGAGCCCCAGCACTGCCGGAAATCCAATTCGCATGGACGCGCTCAAGCCACGCGGCGAGCGGCGGCGCCACATCCGCAAGTACGCCGAAGGCCAGCTCGGCCACGATAAGAGCTTCTACTTCCGGGGCCCCGACGACCGGCTCAATCTGCGGGCGCACAATCTCGGCCTTTTCATGCAGATGGCGGACGGTGTCGATGACGCGACCTGGGTGCATCATCTTCGCGCCGGCGACTATTCCCGCTGGCTGCGCGACTCGATCAAGGATCTGGAGTTGGCGGCGGAGGCGGAGCGGGCCGAAGCTCAAGCAGAAGCCGACCCGTCGTCGACGCGTGAGCGGATCCGCGCCGCCATCGAGCGCCGATACACCGGCCCGGCCAGCAGTCGGTAGGGACGACGCAATGCATCAACCCCCGGGCCGTGGGAATCGCGGGATGTCGTTCGCCTCGCTGTGTCCGGGCAATGACGCGTAGGGCATCAACGTAACACCAGTAGAGCCGCGGGGCAGCGCCTCGGCTCAACGGTACGGGAAACCGGCAACCTTTCGCGCGCGGCCTGGTTTTAGCAGCAATGCAGCCCCTAGCAGGCTGTTGTGCCTGGTTTGGGCGACATCGGCATGATTCACTCGATCAGTTTGGAGGTCGGGGGATTGATGCGCGGCGGGGACGAGCGGTCGGGTGAGTTGTTCAGCTACATCGACCTGGAGGCGCGGGTTCGGCGGGACCACCCGCCGCGTGCGATCCGGGAGATCGCGAACGTGGCGCTGGAGGCGCCGAGCGCGGACTTCGCGGCGCTGTACTCGCGGATGGGCCGGCCCTCGACCGCGCCGGAGCGGCTGTTGCGAGCGATGCTGCCGCAGGCGTTGTACTCGATCCGCTCGGAGCGGCAGCTGATGGAGCGGCTGGAGTACGACCTGCTATTCCGCTGGTTCGTCGGACTCGGGATGGACGACGCGGTGTGGGACCACTCGACGTTCTCGAAGAACCGGGACCGGTTGCTGGCGGGAGAGATCGCCGGTCGGTTCCTCGGCGCGGTGCTGGAGCAGCCCAAGGTGAAGCGGTTGCTGTCCAGTGAGCACTTCTCGGTCGATGGAACGCTGATCGAAGCCTGGGCGTCGCTGAAGAGCTTCAAGCCCAGGGAACCCGGCACTCCGCCGCCGGACGGTGGCGATGGCGGTACGGGCGGCGGAGATTCCGGTCGCAACGCCACGGTCGACTTCAAGGGCCAGAAGCGCTCGAACGCGGCGCACGCCTCGACGACCGACCCCGACGCGCTGCTGTACCGCAAGGGACCAGGCATGGAGGCGCGTCTGTGCTGCATCGGCCACGGGCTGATGGAGAACCGCTCGGGGCTGATCGTCGACACCCGGCTCACACGAGTGTCGGGGCGTGCCGAGCGGCTGGCGGCGCTGGAAATGATCGAGCCCCTGGGGGATCGTGCGCGGGCGATCACGCTCGGCGCCGACAGGGGCTACGACGCCGGCGACTTCGTGATAGAGCCGCGCGAGCTGAACGTACGCCCGCGCTTGGCGCGGAACACCAGTGGCCGGCGTTCGGCGATCGACCGGCGTACCACCCGCCATCCCGGCTACGCGGTGAGCCAGCGCATCCGCAAGCGGATCGAGGAAGCGTTCGGCTGGATCAAGACCGTCGCCGGCCTGCGCAAGACCCGGTTCCGCGGCCTGGAGCGTGTGGACTGGGCCTTCACCTGCGCAGCCGCCGCCTACAACCTTGTGCGACTGCCCAAGCTGCTCGCGGAGGCGCCGCCGTGAGCACACCCATGGACTGTCAGTTGATCGGCCGGTGGCGGATCGTCGAGGCCGATATATGGGACCGCGACCATCTCGACCTGGCCGAGCCGGCCATGATCGTCATCGAGGCCGACGGCCACGGCGAGATCGCCTTCGCAGCCATGCAGGCCGGCCTCGACCTCGAATACGCCCGGACGCTGGTCTTCTTCACCTGGGCCGGCTTCGACGAGGGAGACCAAGTCACCGGATCCGGATCGGCCGAACTC
>DASUPI010000461.1:0-5624 GCA_036281135.1 Rhodoplanes sp.
TGAGCGACAATTGCAGTCGCCTGCAATTGGCGCGACAAGCCGGGTTTTGGGGAAGATCCGAAGCGATCGCGTGTAAAACGCTAAGCGGGCCGGAGCGGCCAAAATCCGATTGCTGCGCTGTAATTAACGCGAGACTTGCGCGGACGCAAGACTCACGACGACGGTTTTCCGGGGATCACCGCGAATTGCGGGCGTGACCTCGCGACGCAACATGTGCGCTTGGTTATCCAACCGTCAGGTCGCCTCTGGACATCCCGCGAGCGCGTTGGCGGATCGCTGCGCTGCGATCTGGAACAGATTACATCTGCTCGGGTAAGAAGTCATGAGCGCCAACTCGCCGTTCCGAGGTGATGCGGATGCACGAACGAACTCCAATGCTGACGCCATATCGTAACAGCGCCAACGCCGTTCTTTCAGATCTCGGTTCTGACGCTGCG
The DNA here is from genome assembly GCA_036281135.1 of Rhodoplanes sp. Taxonomy (GTDB): domain Bacteria; phylum Pseudomonadota; class Alphaproteobacteria; order Rhizobiales; family Xanthobacteraceae; genus Rhodoplanes. Next base: position 438 of record DASUPI010000461.1, read on the forward strand.
CGCGGACTGACCCGCGCCGAGGCGGAGCGGCGCCTCACCCAATACGGCGCAAATCAATTGAAGAGCGCCCCGCCCACGCCCTGGTGGCGGCACCTTCTCGAACAGTTCCAAAGCTTGCTGGTGATCATCCTGCTCGTCGCGACCGCCATCTCCGCCGCCGAATGGCTGCTCCAGGAACCGCGCGAAACCGCACTGCCCTACGAGGCGATCGTCATCATGGCGATCGTCGTGCTCAACGCGTTGCTCGGCTTCATTCAGGAGTCGCGCGCAGAGCAATCGGTGCGTGCCTTGATGGCGCTTGCCGCGCCGGAATCGACGCTGGTGCGCGACGGCGAACGACAGCGCGTCCCCGCGCACGACATCGTGCCCGGCGATATTTTGCTTGTCGAGGCCGGAGACCGGATTCCCGCGGACGCCCGCGTGATCGAGGATGCCAATCTCCATGCGGACGAGGCGCCCTTGACCGGCGAAAGCGTCCCGGTGCCGAAGGATGCGGGGGCGATCGAAGCGGATGTCGGCCTCGGCGACCGGCACAACATGCTGTTCGCCGGCACCGTCGCCACCTATGGCCGCGGCCGGGCGGTGGTCGTCGCGACCGGAATGGCGACCGAAGTCGGCCGCATCGCCGGACTCCTCGAGTCGGCGCAGAAGGAGCCGACGCCGCTGCAACAGGAACTCGATCGCACCGGTAAACGCCTTACCGGGATCATGCTGGCGATCTGCGCCATCGTGCTGGCGGCCGGCCTGATCACGAGTCCGGCGCTCAATCTCGACGTCGTTCTGAGCCTATTCCTGTTCGCGGTCGCGCTCGCGGTCGCCGCCATTCCGGAGGCGCTGCCCGCAATCGTGACGGTCGGCCTGAGCCTCGGCGTGAGACGCATGGCGGCCGCCAATGCGATCGTGCGCAAGCTCCAGGCCGTGGAGACGCTCGGCGCTGCAACCGTCATCTGCTCGGACAAGACGGGAACGCTGACCCGCAACGAAATGACGGTCCGTGCGATTTATGCATCGGGCGCGCTGATCGAGGTCGGCGGGTCGGGCTACATGCCCGAAGGCGACTTCACCGCGGCGGGAGCTCCGCTTTCCGCATCGCCGATGATCGACCAGGCGGTCGAACACACGCTGCGCGCCGCCGTGCTCGCAAACGACGCCACGCTCGTGAACAGCGAGGGCCGCTGGCTCGTCCAGGGCGACCCGACCGAGGGCGCGCTGATCGTCGCCGGCCGTAAATACGGCCTATCCGAACAGGACCTCGCGCGCTTCCCGCGCATCGCGGAAATCCCCTTCACCTCCGAGCGCAAGCGCCATACCACCGTGCATCTCGACCGCGGCGACGCGGCCGGGTTGCGCGTATTCGTCAAGGGCGCCCCCGACATCCTGCTCGGCAAGTGCCGCTATGTCTGGGAGCGCGGCGAAGCCGTTGCGCTTGCCGACGACCGGCGCGCAGAACTGGCGGGACGGAACGACGCGCTCGCCGCCCAGGCGCTCCGCACGCTGGCGATCGCCACGCGCACCGTCCGCGCCGAAATGCTCGGCCTCGACGCCGCGACCGCCGCGAGCGACCGCATGTCGGAGATCGAGCTGCCGGCCAGCATCGAAGACGAGCTCGTGCTGCTCGGCTTCGTCGGAATGATCGATCCCCCTCGGCCGGAAGCAAAAGAGGCGGTGGCCGTCGCCAAGCATGCGCATATCCGGACGGTGATGATCACCGGCGACCATCCGGCGACCGCGGCAGCGATCGCACGCGAACTCGCGATTTTCGAGCCGGGCGCGCGGCTGGTGACCGGCAACGAACTGCGCACGATGGACAAGGCCGCGCTCGACGCGATCGTCGAGCAGGTGCGCGTGTTCGCCCGCGTCGATCCCGATCACAAGCTGCGCATCGTCGAGGCGCTGCAGCGAAAGGGCCATGTCGTCGCGATGACCGGCGACGGAATCAACGACGCTCCCGCGCTGAAGGCCGCCAATATCGGCGTCGCAATGGGCATCACCGGCACCGACGTCTCCAAGGAAGCCGCCGACATGGTGCTGACCGACGATAATTTCGCGAGCATCGTGAAAGCCGTCGAGGAAGGGCGCGGAATTTTCGACAACATCCGCAAATACCTGATCTATCTCTTGTCGTCGAATGCCGGCGAGCTCCTGACGATGTTCGCGGGCGTGATGCTCGCGAGCGTGCTCGGCCTCATCTCGGCGGAGCACGGTCTGTTCCTGCCGTTGCTCGCGGCTCAGCTCCTGTGGATCAACCTGATAACCGACGGCCCGCCCGCGCTCGCGCTCGGCATCGAGCCGAAGGAGTCCGACGTCATGGAACGGCCGCCGCGCGCGCAAGGGACGGGCGTGATCGGGACGGCAGACTGGCTGCGCATCGGCGGCGTCGGCCTGGTGATGATGATCGGAACGATTGCCGTGCTCGACGCCTATTATCCCGGCGGCCTGTTCACCCTGTTCGCGCGCGGCGCGAGCGCGAATGCGCTGGATGAGGCCTATGCGCGCACAATGGCGTTCACCACGCTGATGATGTTCCAGCTCTACAATGTGTTCAACTGCCGCTCCACCCGGCGCAGCGCGTTCAGCGGCTTGCTCACGAATTGGTGGCTGATCGGCGCGGTTTTCCTGTCGCTCTTGGCGCACCTCGCCGTCATCTATGTTCCGGCGCTGCAGGCGGCGTTCCACACGGTGGCGCTCACGCCCGGCGACTGGGTTCGCGGCGGGCGTCGGCGCAAGCCTGCTCGGCGTGTTGGAGATCGCCAAACTCGCATTGCGCATCGAGCGCCGCAGCAGCGCGGTTGAGCAGGGCGCGGCAAGCGCATGACCGGTTGCCCCGCTCCGCCGCGCGGCAATGCCGGACTACGCGGCGTGCGCCTGCGCGGCGCGCTGCTTCGAGCGCCGCCACAATCCGCCGACGATGAGCACGAGCACGGCGCCGGTGCCGGCGGCGACGAGTTCGATCACGTGCGCCGTTTCGGCGCCCAACCGTGCGACGATCAAGGGTTCGATGGCGGGATCGGTCACGATCACCTCGCCGACAATCCAGCCGAGCAGCGCGGCGCCCGCCCACACGAGGATGGGGAAGCGGTCGAGCAGGCTCATGATCAAGGCGGCGCCGGCGACGATCAAGGGAATGCTGATCGCAAGACCGATCACCAGGAGCACCAGATTGCCTTGCGCAGCAGCGGCGATGGCGATGACATTGTCGAGGCTCATGACGATATCGGCAATGGCGACGATGCGCACCGCCCGCCACAGATGATCGACCGCTTCGATGCCCCCTTCGCCCTCGTCGTCAGGAACCAGGAGCTTGGCGGCGATGTAGAACAGCGCGAGGCCTCCGACCAGCTTCAGGTACGGCATCAGCATAAGCGTAGCGATGACGACGGTGAAAATGATGCGCAGGACAACTGCGACGCCAGCGCCGAGGATCATGCCCCACATGCGCTGCCGCGGCGGCAAGCCCCGGCAGGCCATCGCGATGACGACGGCGTTGTCGCCGGACAAAAGTATATTGATCCAGATGATCTTGCCGAGCACGACCCAGAATGCGACCTGAGAGACCTGCCCGATCTCGCACTGCAATTGCAGGGCCCAAGAACCGAGATTCTGGCATTCCATGTGTTCGCCTCGCTCGCGGTCGCGCCCGAAACCACGCCTGCGCCGCTAGATTTGTGAGCTCATAATGTCACAGTCGGACATGAATAGCCCTACCGGGGAGTACGGACCTGGGCAGGCGCGAATGGCGCCCGCTGACGGTCAGCCCACGATCTCGTTGCCAGAGAAAAACTGAGCGATCTCTTTAACCGCCGTTTCCGGCGCGTCGGAGCCGTGCACCGAATTTTCGCCGATCGATTGCGCATAGCGCTTGCGGATCGTGCCCTCCGCCGCCTTGGCGGGGTCGGTCGCGCCCATCACGTCGCGGTAACGCACGATGGCGTTCTCGCCTTCCAGCACCTGCACGACCACCGGGCCGGACGTCATGAAATCGACGAGCTCGCCGAAGAAGGGGCGCTCGCGATGCACGCCGTAAAAGGTCTCGGCCTGATCGCGCGTGATGCGGACGCGCTTCTGCGCGACGATGCGCAGACCGGCCGCCTCGATCACCGCGTTGATCGCACCCGTCAGGTTCCGCGCGGTCGCATCCGGCTTGATGATAGAAAAGGTGCATTCGACGCCCATCACCGACTCCCCCATTAACCCACGGTCGTGAGAGGCATTTTGAACGAAGCGGGACCGCCCGTCACGGAAAAATGCGACCACACACGGCAACACAGCGTATAGCGGCGCAACGGCCGACCAGCAAGAGCGCGAACCGCGCTGGCCGGGCGTTTGCCGACGAACAATCCATGAACGCAGGCATGTTCAGCACGGCAGGGATGACCCGTCCGCGACCGCGCCGCAATCTTTATTCATGGGAGCGACGCGAACGAATGTTCATGATGGCTGCGGCCGCGACAGATGGGGAATGGTCATGCGTGTCTTTTTTGCTTTTATTCTTGGCATTGTCGTCACGATCGGCGGAGCCTATGTGCGCGACTCGACAGTCACGCTCCCAACCCAGCGCTTTGTGAACTGGGAAGTCGTGAGCGAGAGCACGCGAGGCGCGGTCGATTTCGGCCGCGCACAGTGGGACCGCTGGACGCGCTAGGACGAACGCATCCGCGCAGTCGCACTTTCGTGCGGCGCAAAATACATTTTGCAACTGCTAACGCAGCTCGCCGCGAGGGAGAAGCGCAGGACTTTTCGGCGTGACGGCGTGGAGGCCGCGACAGCCACGTTTAATCGGACTCTTCGGTTTCCCAGTCGGCAATCGCCTCCTCGGCGTCCATGCTGAGGCGCACCTTTTCGTCGACGGTGTCGACCCAGGCGAGCGGGATGAAGTGATGCTCGCCGCCGGTCACCGGATCCGACTTGGTCAGCTTGATTTGCCCGCCGTCGACGGTGCCGACATGCTCCTCGTCCGCACCGACCACTTCCATATGCTCACGGATGTGCTTGGTCTGCATATTGGCCTCCAGAAATTATGCTCCTCGACAACGATCGTTGCTCGGGCCAAGTTCCGCGGAGAGGGGCCGACTGCTTGGGCCAAAGTCTTGCCAACACCCGAAAATGCCGTCAAAACCCAAATCTGGATCGTGATCGCCGTCCGCTGCGTAAGAGAGTCCCATGCGCGCCGCCTATTACGAAACCAAC
>DASUPI010000462.1:0-6489 GCA_036281135.1 Rhodoplanes sp.
GGCTTCGGCAAGACGGCCGAGCAGAGCATCGCCGTGCTCGCCAGGCTCGACCGGCTGAGCGGGTTCGGATTGCCGTTGCTGGTCGGCGCATCGCGCAAGCGCTTCATCGATCGGGTCTCGCCATCGGAGCCGCAGGACCGCCTCGGCGGATCGATCGCCGCTCACCTCGCCGCCGTTGCGAACGGCGCGGCGATCATCCGCACCCATGACGTCGCGCCGACGGTGCAGGCCTTGCGAGTCGCGCAGGCGATCCGGAGCCAACGATGACCGGCGAGGGCGACGTGATCTTCATCGCGGGGCTCGCGATCCACGCCTATCACGGCGTTATGGAGCACGAAGGCACCGTCGGCCAGACTTTCCTGCTCGATCTGGAGCTCGCGATCGATCTTGCGGAAGCCTCGCGATCGGACAAGATCGCCAGCACGGTCTCCTACGATGAAGTGGTGGACTGCGCGAGCCAGGCGTTCTCCACCGGCCGCTTCCGCCTGGTGGAGGCCGCCGCCGGCGCGGTCGCCGCCGCCATCCTCATCCGCTTCCCGCGGATTTCGCGGGTTCGCGTCACGGTGCACAAGCCGCATGCGCCCATCGCCGCGACATTCTCCGATGTGGGCGTTTCGATCGTGCGGGAGCGGCATGGCTGAAGCCATCCTGGCGCTCGGGGGCAATCTCGGGCCCGTCCGCGACACCTTCGACCGCGCGGTCACGCTTCTCTGCGATGGCGAGAGCGTCCGCCTCCTCGCCCGTTCCTCGGACTATCGCACGGCCCCCTGGGGCGATCCCGACCAGCCCAGTTTCGTCAATGCATGCCTGATCGTCGCGACCACGCTGTCGCCGCGCGCCCTGCTCGCGCGGACGCAAGCGATCGAGGCGGCGCTCGGCCGCAACCGAGCGTACGAACGGCGCTGGGGACCCCGCCCCATCGACATTGATCTCATAACCTACGACAACCTCGTGATTGCTGAACCCGATCTCGTTTTGCCCCATCCGTTCGTCCTCGAACGCGCATTCGTGCTGGCGCCTTTGGCGGAAATCGCCCCCGACCGGATCATCGTCGGCGGCGCGGTGGCAGACGCGCTGGCGCGCCTCGACCGGAGCGGGGTCGAGCGGCTCCCGCCGCGCTGAGTCCGCCAGGTCCGACCCCCGGCTTCCAGCGTGGGGCGCAGCGCGGCATTCCTGCCTCCGGCACTGTCATAAAATAATCGATTGGCGTGGCGGCCCGGCCATGGCATTTTTCGCGCCATGGCACAGGACACCGATCTTTCGCTCGCTGCCGATTTCCCTCCGGCCCGTCGGGAGGAATGGCTCAAGCTTGTCGAGGGCGTTCTCAAGGGAGCGCCATTTGAGAAACGGCTCGTCAGCAAGACCTATGACGGGCTTGTCATCCAGCCGCTTTACTCGCCGGGGGCCGCCTCACGGCCGCTTGCCGCGCGCCCCGGCGGCGCCCCTTGGCAGGTCCTGCAGCGGGTGGACCACCCCGACCCGGCCGTCGCCAATGCCGAAGCGCGCCATGAATTGGAGAACGGCGCGACCGGCCTCGTGCTGGTGTTCGCCGGCGCTGTGGGGGCAAACGGCTACGGCATCGCTTCCGACAAGGCGGCTCTCGCGAAGGTGCTTGACGAGATTCGCCCGGACGCGGGCATCTCCATCGAGCTGCAGCTGAGCCCGCAAGCAAAGGAAGCCGCGAACAATCTTGCGGAGATCATCAAAGGGCGCGGCGTCGCTCCCGACGCGACCGATATCCGCTTCGGCTTCGACCCGCTCGGCGCCATCGCGACCGGATCGGGGGCAGCGGCCTGGCCCGAGGCGGCGCCGGCCTTCGCCGTGGCGGTGGAGCACTTGGAGGCGCTGGGCTCCCGCGGACCGTTTGCCGTCGCCGACGGCCGCGTCGTGCATAATGCCGGCGGCTCGGAGACGCAGGAACTCGCCTATGTGCTTGCCGCCGCAGTGTCCTACCTGCGTGCGCTGGAAACCGGCGGCATGACGATCGACGACGCGCGCCGGGCGATCTTTTTCCGCCTCTCCGCGGACGCCGACCAGATCATATCGATCGCCAAGTTCCGCGCGGCGCGGAAGCTGTGGGCGCGAATCGAAGAAGCGTGCGGCCTTTCCCCCGGGCACGTTTTCATCTCGGCCGAGACCGCTTGGCGGATGATGACCAAGCATGACCCCTGGGTGAACATGCTGCGGGGGACGATCGCCGTGTTCGCGGCCGGCGTCGGCGGCGCGGACGCCGTCACCGTCCTGCCCTGCACCAATGCGCTTGGCCTGCCGGACCGTTTCGCCCGGCGGATCGCGCGCAATACGCAGCTCATCCTCCTGGAAGAATCGAACCTCGCCCGGGTCGCCGATCCGGCGGCCGGATCGGGCGGCGTGGAAGAGATGACGAAGCAGCTCTGCTCAGGAGCTTGGAGTCTTTTCCAGGAGATCGAGAAGGCGGGCGGCCTCTGGAACGCGCTGCAATCGGGCCTCCTGCAGAAGAAAGTCGCCGACGTGGTCGCCGCGCGCGAGAAGGCGATCGCCACCCGAAAAGAACCGCTGACCGGCATCAGCGAGTTCCCCAATATCCACGAAACGCCGGTGTCGGTACTGCCGGTGCCGCCGGTCGCGCTCAAACCGGGCAGTGCGCTGGTCGAGCCGCTCAAGCCGATCCGGCTTGCCGAATCGTTCGAGCGGCTGCGCGAGGCGTCCGATCGCCTGTTTGCCGAAAGCGGGGCGCGGCCGAAGATTTTCCTCGCCAATCTGGGCCGCATCGCCGAGTTCAACGCCCGCGCCACGTTCGCCAAGAACTTCTTCGAGGCCGGCGGCATCGAGGCGGTCAGCAATGACGGCTTCGCAGCGGCGGACGGCAAGACCGACCGGCCCGCCCTTATAGCCGCGTTCAAGGCCTCGGGCGCGAAGCTCGCCTGCCTCTGCTCGTCCGATAAGGTCTACCCGGTCGAGGCGATCGAGACGGCGAAAGCGCTGGCTGCGGCGGGCGCGACGCAGGTCTACCTCGCCGGCCGGCCGGGCGATCTCGAAGCCGCCCTCAAGGAGGCCGGCGTCAAGAACTTCATCTTCGTCGGATGCGATGCGCTCGCGACGCTCAGCGCAGCGCATCAGACGATCGGATTAAGGAACTAGTGTTTGGCAGATGGGACGCAACTATCTGCTCAATCCCTGGAAATCAAATGTTCAACTGGCTTCGAAAACCAAAGCCTGAGGCGGGCGAACCGTCGACTGGCGAAGCTCTTCTTACTTTAGCACTTGATACGTATGCTCGGGCCATAGAAGATATGCTGAGGCAAGACAGCCCCGCGGGTCGTGCAATGTATGTTGTCGCATATGACAATTTGCGGCCACTAGGTTCAGCGATGTATACAGTATCAATTCAGCAAAATGAAAAACCTTGCATGGTCGAAGATCTTATAAAATTTTTCTCTCGCGAATTGGACCGCAAGCGCGATGAAATCAACATAAGACGTTTTTCCTGGTATTTTATAGCGGCCCTTCTTGCTCGCCTTGATAAGCTGGCTAGGAAAGATGAGGGTATAAGAGAACACGGTATCGAATGCTGGCTGATGTTGGCAGACAGTGCCGCGCACTTAGCTAGTCTCCTACCAAACAACATCGTTTGGAAAACCGAAGAAAAAGTGTGGTATGAAGCTTTGTGGTATGAAGCTTTACAGACGAAGGCTGATTTTACTAAACATGTGCTGTCCCATACTATGCCGGCTCATTACTCTGATCATCCTTTGATAAAGTCATTTGCCAAGCAGAACAGCATTTTTGTGCCGACTCGTAAGAGTGACTACTGTTCCATCGTCTGATCAAAGGACAGGGTGTCCCATGACCCACATTCCGGATTTCTCCTCGGTCGCCTTCACCGAGCCGTCGACCGCCGCTCCCGACAGCGCCGCCAAGCCCTGGCTCACCCCGGAGGACATCGCGGTGAAGCCGGTGTACGGCCCGGAGGACATCCAAGGCCTCGACTTCCTCAACACCTTCCCCGGCATGCCGCCCTATGTGCGCGGCCCCTACCCCACGATGTATGTCACCCAGCCGTGGACCGTGCGCCAATATGCCGGCTTCTCCACCGCGGAGGATTCGAACGCGTTCTACCGGCGCAACCTCGCGGCCGGCCAGAAGGGCCTGTCGGTCGCCTTCGATCTCGCCACCCATCGCGGCTACGATAGCGATCACCCGCGCGTTTCCGGCGACGTCGGCATGGCGGGCGTCGCGATCGACTCGATCTACGACATGCGCACGCTGTTCTCCGACATCCCGCTCGACCAGATGAGCGTGTCGATGACCATGAACGGCGCGGTGCTGCCGGTGCTCGCGCTCTACATCGTCGCGGCGGAAGAACAGGGCGTGCCGCCCGCCAAGCTTTCGGGAACGATCCAGAACGACATCCTGAAAGAGTTCATGGTGCGCAACACCTATATCTATCCGCCTACGCCCTCGATGCGCATCATCTCCGACATTTTCGGCTACACCTCGGCGAACATGCCGAAGTTCAACTCGATCTCGATCTCCGGCTATCACATGCAGGAGGCGGGCGCGACGCAGGACCTCGAACTCGCCTACACGCTCGCCGACGGCGTCGAATATGTGCGTGCGGGCATCGCCACGGGTCTCACCGTCGATAAGTTCGCGCCGCGCCTCTCCTTCTTCTGGGCGATCGGCATGAACTTCTTCATGGAGGTGGCGAAGCTGCGCGCCGGCCGCCTCTTGTGGGCCAAGCTGATGAAGCAGTTCAACCCGACCGACCCGCGCTCGCTCAGCCTGCGCACGCATTCGCAGACTTCGGGCTGGTCGCTCACGGCGCAGGACGTGTTCAACAATGTGATCCGCACGGCGATCGAGGCGATGGCGGCGACGCAAGGCCATACGCAATCCCTGCACACCAACGCGCTGGACGAGGCGCTCGCGCTGCCGACCGACTTCTCCGCCCGCATCGCCCGCAACACCCAGCTGTTCCTGCAGCAGGAGAGCGGCACGACGCGCATCGCCGATCCGTGGGGCGGCTCGTTCTATGTCGAGCGACTCACCTACGAACTCGCCAAGAAGGCCTGGGGCCATATCCGCGAGGTCGAGGAGCTGGGCGGCATGGCCAAGGCGATCGAGGCCGGCATTCCCAAGCTGCGCATCGAGGAGGCCGCGGCCAAGACGCAGGCGCGCATCGATTCCGGCGCCCAGTCGGTGATCGGCGTCAACAAGTACAAGCCGGACGACGAGCGGCCGATCGAGGTGCGCAAGGTCGATAATTCGGCGGTGCGCCAGATGCAGATCGACAAGCTCACGCAGCTCAAGGCCGAGCGCGACCCGCAGAAGGTGCAGGAAACGCTCGACGCGCTCACCCGCGCGGCCGAGGGCGGCAATGGCAATCTGCTGGCGCTCGCGGTTGACGCGGCGCGCGCGAAGGCGACGGTGGGCGAGATTTCCTTTGCGCTGGAGAAGGTGTTCGGCCGCCACCGCGCGGAAATCCGGGCCATTTCGGGCGTCTACAAACGGGAGGCGGGCGCCATGTCGCAAGCCATCGATCGGGTCCTGAAGCTCGTCGGGCAGTTCGAGCATGACGAGGGACGCAGGCCGCGCATCCTCGTCGCCAAGGTCGGACAGGACGGCCATGACCGCGGCCAGAAGGTGATCGCCTCGGCGTTCGCCGATCTCGGCTTCGACGTCGATATCGGCCCGTTGTTCGCGACGCCCGAAGAGGCCGCGCGCCAGGCGATCGAGAACGACGTGCATATCGTCGGCGTGTCCTCGCTCGCCGCCGGCCATCTCACGCTGGTGCCGGAGATCAAGGCCGCTCTCGTTGCGGAGGGCCGGGGAGACATCATGATCGTCGTCGGCGGCGTCATCCCGCCACAGGACTACGACGCGCTCAAGGCCGCCGGCGCCGAAGCGATCTATCCGCCCGGCACGGTGATCGCGGAGGCCGCCGAACAGCTCATGCACTCGCTCAACCGCCGCCTCGGGCATACAAGGGAAGCGGCGGAGTAGGGGATTGTCAGGGCTTATTGCGTCGTCGTTCCACGAGCGCGGTGAACCATGGCTCACCGCGCACTGCGGCCAAGTCATCGTCGGTCATGAGGTGATCGGCGGAGGGTAAGGTGTTGGCCGTCTCGGCGATCTCCAGATAGCGTCGGCACTCGTCGGCACGATTCCGAAGCGCCATGACACAGGCGAGATTGTAGGTCTCTCCGGGGGCGAGTTTCAGGGCCGCCTCGAACTTCCCCTCCGCCGCCTCAAACAGCCGCTCCGCCTCCGCCGGGTCGCTCGCCCGTTCTGCCCGCTCCGCGAGCGTAGCTCCCCAATTGTTGAGCGCCTCGTGGTCGTCCGGCTTGATCTTCAGCGCCGCCTCGAACTTCCCCTCCGCCGCCTCAAACAGCCGCTCCGCTTCCGCAGCATCGCTCGCCCGTTTCGCCCGCTCTCCCAGCGCGTTTCCCCAATTGTTGAGCGCCTCGTGGTCGTCCGGCTTGATCTTCAGCGCCGCCTCGAACTTCC
>DASUPI010000463.1:0-3709 GCA_036281135.1 Rhodoplanes sp.
ATGATCTTGCCGAATTCCTCCGGCGTGACGACGAGCGGAATGCCGCCGAGCTCGACGAGGCGCGCCTTGATTTTCGGGTCGTTCAGCCCGGCATTCACTTCCTTATTCACCAGATCGATGATTTCCTTCGGCGTGCCTTTCGGCGCCGACAGCCCGAAGATGCCGCTTGCCTCATAGCCCGACACGATTTCGCCGATCGCCGGCACCTCGGGAAGCACGTCCAGGCGCATCGCCGTTGTCACGCCGAGCGGACGCAGGCCGCCGCTTCTGATGTGCTGAATGGCCGAAGGCAGATTGTCGAACATCACTTGCACCTGCCCGCCGAGCAGGTCGGTGACCGCGGGCGCGGAACCGCGATAAGGCACGTGCAGCATGTCGATCCCGGTCACCGCCTTGAACAGCTCGCCGGACAGATGAATCGACGTGCCGGTGCCGGACGATGCCATGTTGATCTTGCCGGGATTGGCCTTGGCATAGGCGATGAACTCGGCGACCGTTTTCGCCGGGACCGAGGGGTGCACCACCATCACGTTCGGGTTGCGGATGATGCCGGCGACTGGCGCCATGTCGCGGATGAAATCGAAAGGCAGCTTCTTGTAGAGCGTGGCGTTGATCGTGTTCGCGGGATTGACAAGGAAGAAGGTATAAGCGTCCGGCGGCGAATTGATCGCGGCCTCGGTGCCGATATTGTTGCCGCCCCCGGCGCGGTTATCGATGATGAACTGTTGGCCCAGCCGCTCGGACAACCACTGGCCGATCAAGCGGGCGAGAATGTCGGTCGCGCCGCCCGCCGGATAGGATACGATCAGCTTGACCACCCTCGTTGGGTAATCGAGCGCCCAAGCAGGCGCAGCCCCCGCGAGGACGGTGAGGCACAGGGCGAGCGCGATCGAACTGACGAGACGAACCATGGCTTGCTCCCTCCGGGTGCCTCTTACGCGGACTTGCGCGCCGCACCCAGGGAGCCCATGCGAGCCAAATTATCCGCGGTCCGTCATGCTCGGCAAGCGCCCGCGCAGCAGCAGGCCCGCCCAACCGCTCGACGTCATGCCGCTTCGGGCGCGGGCGCGGCCAGCGCCTGGTTCATGCTCTTGGGATCGAGGAAGATGGCCGAGCACCCGGCGCTGACCAGATCGGCGCGCGGGAAATGGCCGCTCAGCACGCCGAAGGACCGCACGCGGGCCTGGCGGGCCGCCTCCGCATCATAGGGCGTGTCGCCGACGAACACGGCGTCGCTCGGCTGGGTGCCGCCGAGCCGCTTCAATGCTGTCGTGATGACGTCCGGATGCGGCTTGCCCCGCCTGACATCGTCGCCTGAGACATACACGTCCACGAATTCGTCGACACCCAGACAGGCGCGATACTGGACGAGTTCGTCCGGGTGACAGTTGCTGGCAAGCGCGATCTTGGCGCCGCGCCGCTTGAGCGTCGCGAGGAGGTCACGCGCGCCCGGGACGGCGCGGACCGTCGGCAGCACCTCGGTGCGGAAGCGCCAATTGTATTTGCTCAAGATGAAATCCTTGAGTTCGGCGCTTTGCGGCAGGAGGCGCGCCAGGACTTCCTTCCCGTCCATTCCGGAGTAGCGATGCAGATCGGCGGTACGGAAGGTAAAGCCGAATTCAACGAGGGTCTGGCACCAACAATTCAGCGACGGCAGAACGGTGTCGACGAGCGTGCCTTCCACATCGAAAATGTAGGCGCGGGCACTCTCGACGGGGGCCACCGAGGAGCGTGACGCCAAATGCCTGACAACGGGTGGGCGAGTCTCTAGTTGCGCAGATTTCCTTGCGGCGTTCATCCATCCGCGGCGGCGCATGCGGCGTGCAACAGCCATAACGACCTCATCGGCTCCCCCCGGTGCTTTACGCGACCACACAAACCCGATGAGCGAGCTGCTCACCGACATCGGACCGATCGAACTTGCTCAATAACGAACAGCGTGAGGTTCGGTTCCGCAATGGCGTTGACTATAACTGATTGCGGCTGAACGCACCGGCGCACGCTTATAGGTCACCTTGTCCGTCTTATTGTGCGATGCGTCATACACCGCAGAACGCGGGCTGGGCCGCGCGGATACTGCCAGCGCTCTCTTGATGCAAGGGCAGGCCGGCAATCGCGCTTTACTGCAGGTTCAGTGGCGGCGGCGATTCCGGCATCTGGATATCGAATTTGATCGTGCTCGGATCGACCTGCGGCGCCTTGGAAAGCCAATAGGTGACCGACTCGGGCCAGATGATCAAAATCGCGACGAGGATGAGTTGGAGAACGAGCCAAGGGATCGCACCCCAGTAGATGTCCGTGGTTTTTACCGAAGGCGGCGTGATGCCGCGCAAATAAAACAGGGCGAACCCGAACGGCGGATGCATGAAGCTCGTCTGGATGTTGGCGCAAATCAGCACCCCGAACCACACGAGATCGATGCCGAGCTTGTCCGCGACGGGCGCGAGCAGCGGAATCAGGATGAACGCGATCTCGAAGAAATCGAGGAAGAACGCGATCACGAACACCAGGATATTCACGAAGACGAGAAAGCCGAGCTGCCCGCCCGGAAGTGCGGTGAGCAGGTGCTCGATCCATTCCTTGCCCCCGACGCCCTGGAAGATCAGGCTGAAGGTGCGCGCGCCGATCAGGATGTAGACGACCATGGCGGTCAGGCGCATCGTCGTCGACATGCCCTGATAGACGAGCGGCCAGGTGAGCGTGCGCTGCGCTGCAGCAAGCAGCAGGGCGCCCACCGCGCCAAGCGCGCCGGCCTCCGTCGGGGTCGCAAGGCCCATGAAGATCGTGCCGAGCACGAGAAAGATCAGCCCGAGCGAGGGAATGATGCCGCGCAGGCACTTGCGCCACAGCGCCCAGCCGCGCAGCGTGCGCGTTTCCGGCGGCAGGGCCGGGACATCCTTCGGCCAGATCAGGCTCACCACGAACACCCATGCGCAGAACAGGGCGATCTGGATGAGGCTCGGGCCGATCGCGCCGGCATACATGTCGCCGACCGAACGTCCGAGCTGATCGGCCAGCACGACCAGGACCAGCGAGGGCGGGATGACCTGGGTGATCGTTCCCGAGGCCGCGATCACCCCCATCGTGTGGCGCGTCGAATAGCCGTACTTCATCATGATCGGTACGGAGATCACGCCCATGGCGATGACCGAAGCCGCCACCGTACCGGTGATCGCGCCGAGGATCGCGCCGACAAAGATCACGGCATAGGATAGGCCGCCCCGCACGGCGCCGAACAACTGCCCGATCGAATCGAGCAGGTCTTCCGCAAGCCCGCAGCGTTCCAGGATCGCGCCCATGAACGTGAAGAACGGGATCGCGAGCAGGAGATCGTTGGAAACGATGCCGTAGAGCTGGTAGGTGAGATTGCCGAGATAATCGGGCCTGATAAGGCCGAGCTCGATTCCGATAAAGCCGAAGAACAGGCCGACCGCGGCAAGCGAGAAGGCGGCAGGATAGCCGATCAGCATAAAGACAATAAGGCCGCCGAACATCAGCGGGGCCATATTGTCCCGCACAAAGTTCATTGCACCGGCGCCTCGTATTGATAATGCAGCGTGTAGCGGCCCATCAGCGCGGCGATCCGCTTGATGAGTTCGGACACGCCCTGCAGCGCCATCAAGGAAAACCCGACGGGCAGAAGCAGCTTGACCGGCCAGCGGATCAGGCCGCCCGCATTGGACGAGGTCTCATTGATCGACCAGGAATC
>DASUPI010000464.1:0-4880 GCA_036281135.1 Rhodoplanes sp.
CGCTTGCGCGCGAGCTCGAAGGCGACGCGGGCGATGCGCTCGATCTCGTAGGTGTCGTAGACCTGGGTGTCGATCGCGCGCTTCTGGCCGTTGCCGAGATCGACGATCGTCTTCGGCTCGCCGAAATAGACGCCGCCCGTCAGTTCGCGCACGATCATGATGTCGAGCCCGACGACCAGCTCGCGCTTGAGGCTGGACGCGTCGGCGAGCGCCGGGTAGCAGATCGCCGGGCGCAGGTTGGCGAACAGGCCGAGATCCTTGCGCAGCCGCAGGAGAGCCGCTTCCGGCCGCACCTCATAGGGCACGCCGTCCCATTTCGGCCCACCGACCGCGCCGAACAGCACCGCGTCGGCGGCGTGCGCCTGCGCCATCGTCTGTTCGGTCACCGCGACCCCGTGCGCATCGTAGGACGAGCCGCCGACCAGCCCGTCCTTAGTCTCGAACGGCCCGAGCCCGCGCTTGTTCATCCAGGCGATCAGCCGCTTCACTTCGGCCATCACTTCGGGGCCGATGCCGTCGCCGGGAAGGAGCAGGAGCTTGTGCGGGGACATGGATGTGCCTGGTCTTGACTGAGCGGTCACAGCGGCGCGGCGTGGCGCTCGGCGCCGCGCGCGGGCCGTCTTCATTCAGCGAATAAACGGTCCGGTCAAGCCCGCTGCGCGGGACCGGCTACGCCGCCGCCGCGGTGATGAGCAACAGACAGCCGCCGGCGCTGGTCGCGGCGGGGTGGGCCACGCCGCGGCGGGCGAGATGGTAATCGCCGCCGCGCAGCGTCAGCGTGTCGAACGTGATGTCGCCGGAAATGACATAGCACTCCTCGTCGTCGGCATGCTCGTGCCGGCCGTAACGGGCCCCCGGCGCCATCCGCACGAGGAAGGTCTCGCGATTGTTCGGCCCCTCGGCCCACAAGAGCTTGCGCTCGACGCCCTCGCCGACCTCTTCCCACAAACCCTCCGCGGCGCGCACCGTCAGCGTGCCCGGCAACAACCGCGACCGCGAAGCGATCGCGGTTTGAATGCGCGCGAACATTTCGGGTGGTGCGGCGACCTCCGCGCTCGCATGAAGGGGCGCAAACGCGTCGTCCCAGCGCGCGATCTCGTCCGCGAGCGTGGGATCGGTCTCCGCCGCGCGCGCAAATCCCATCCGCTCGCCGGCCGCAAGCAGGCCAAGCGCGTATTCGGCGGTCCTGGTGCGGTCGGCCTCGTTCATGCGCCACCGTCAAGGCTGCGCCGCAGCTTGGCGATGCCGCGGCTCACCCAGGTTTTCGCGGTTCCGATCGGTATTCCGAGCGCAGCTCCGATCTCCTGATAGCTCATCCCATCCAGATAGGCGTGCATGATGGCGCGCCGCGGACCCTCGTCGAGCTCGGCGAGAGCGCGCGCGATCGCCGGATAATCGAGACGCGCTTCGGCAGGAGCGAGCGCCGGCTGATCCGGCACCTCGAACTCCGTCCCGTCCACCGAGAGAACCTCACGACCGCGCGTCCGGATCACGTCGATCGCGTGGTTGCGAGTGAGTGCGATCATCCACGCGAGGGCGCTGCCGCGTTGCGGATCGAATTGGGGAGAGCGCTCCCACACGCGGGCGTAAGCCTCCTGCAGGAAATCTTCGGCGAGGGTGCGGTTGCGGGCGATGCGAAGGCAGATCGCAAACAGCCGGCCGCTGGTGCGGTCATAAAGTGCGCGGAAAGTGGTCTGGTCTCCCGACGCGGTGCGTGCCAGCAGCGCGTCGAGCGACTCCTCCGCCCGCGCGCTCGTGACCGCACGACTCGATACGGCCGATGCCATCCGCAGGGCTCCCGCTCGTTCAACGGAGCGCAACCTACCACTGCGGGGCGGTGGAGTGAACCCGCGTCAACCGTACTGCGCCGCGCGGAAGGGAGTATCCAGGCACCGGCCGAGAATGTGCGGCTAGAACCGGTAGTTCAGGCCGAAGCGCACGATGCTCGACTCGATGCCGGTATTCATGTTGGTGAAGACGTAATTCGTCGCGGAGAGATCGACGAACAGGTACTCCGCCCGCGCGCTCAAGTTCCGGGTGAGACCGACCTCCAGGCCGACGCCGGCGGCCCAGCCGCCATGCGTGTTCTCCTCGGTGAATCCGAGATAGTCCAACTGGCCTTTTCCGTAGGCCAAGCCGGCCGTCGCGTAGACGAGAATGTTGTTGACTGCATATCCCAGGCGCGCGCGCGCGGTGCCAAACCACGGATTGGAGAACTTGTAGGCGGCGAACGTCTCCTCCGCGCCGGAGACCTGGAAATCGGCTTCGCCTCCGACCACGATCTGGCCGAATTGCCAGTTGTAGCCCCCCTGCACGCCGCCGACCAAGCCGCTCGGCTCCAGGCTGAACAGGGATGTTTTTCCGAACTGATAGCCGATATTCGCCCCGAGATAGGGGCCGGTCCAGTTGTTCTGGGCAATATAGGCGGCAGGCGTCGCCGGGTAGGGCGCTCCGCCATAGATATCGGCGGCGCGGGTCGCGCCTGCGGCCATTGCCGCGATGGTCGCCGCCAGCAGTATCGTCCTCTTCATCGTCCCCGCCCCTGTCCGATACGATTCATCGAGTCGAAGAGCTCCGCCCTTTCGCCTTGGCGCGCGCGAACCGATGACGCGAAGTTCACGTAAAGGCGGAAAATGGCTAATTTCGTATTGCCGATAATCGGCGATCGAGGTGAACTTTTCCTTATGCGGCCAAGGGAGCCAGCGGTTAAGGATAAGCTCCGGTTAACGGCTGTTATTTGCGAGTGATTCAATTGTAAGTGGCAATAGGGGCGCTGAGCAGGGCCGAGGGCGTTCAAACGAAGCTCCTCGATGGGCAAACCGGAGATCAAGCATGCAAGGATCAGCGCCCGCGACGCGGCCGCGCGCCGCGCTCGTGACCGGCGGGGCGCAGCGCATCGGTCGTGCGATCGTGCTGGCGCTTGCCCGGGCGGGCTATGCCGTGGCGATCCACGCCCGGGTCTCGCGGGCGGAAGCCGACGCGCTATGCGCGGCGATCGCCGCCGCAGGCGGGCAGGCGCATTCGGTTCTCGCCGACCTTGGCGATCATGACGCGGTTCTCGGGCTGGTTTCGACGGCCGCGGCCGCGATCGGGCCGCTGACGCTGCTCGTCAACAATGCCGCTTTGTTCGAGCCCGACGAAATCGGCAAGCTCGACCGCAATTGCTTCGACCGCCAATTTGCGGTGAATCTTCGCGCGCCCCTGTTTCTTGTCCAGGCCTTCGCGGCGCAGGCGCCCGACGGCGCCGACGCGTCGGTCGTCAACCTGCTCGATCAGCGCGTCTACAAGCCGACCCCGCATTTCCTCACTTACGGGCTCACCAAGAGTGCGCTGCACACGGCGACCACCACGCTTGCGCAGGCGCTCGCGCCGCGCCTGCGGGTGAATGCCGTCGCACCCGGCCCGACGCTGCCGAGCCAGCGGCAGGACGCGGCGTCCTTCGCACGCCAAGCCCAGGCGGTGCCGCTCGGCCGCGGTCCATCGCCCGAAGAGATCGCCGACGCCGTGCTCTATCTCGCGAACGCCCGCAGCGTGACGGGGGTCACCATCGCGGTCGATGGCGGCCAGCGGCTCGCCTGGCAGACGCCCGATGCGGTCGGAATGGAGGAGTAGGGCAATCGCGCCCCGTGCGTGCCGGCGGATGCTCGCCCACATTACAGATCCAGCACGATCCGGGCCGGGTCCTCCAAACACTCCTTGACGCGCACGAGAAAGGTCACCGCCTCGCGGCCGTCGACGATGCGATGATCGTAGGAGAGCGCGAGATACATCATCGGCCGCGCCTCGATCTTGCCGTCCACGACCATCGGCCGCTCCTGGATCTTGTGCATGCCGAGAATGCCCGACTGCGGTGCATTGAGGATCGGCGTCGACATCAGCGAGCCGAACACGCCCCCGTTGGAAATGGTGAAGGTGCCGCCCTGCATGTCCTCGATCTTGAGCTGGCCGTCGCGCGCGCGCCGGCCAAAGCCGGCGATATCCTTCTCGATCTCGGCGAGCGTCTTGTCCTGGCAGTCGCGCACGACCGGAACCACCAGTCCGCGCTCGCTGCCGACCGCGACGCCGATGTGATAGTAGTTCTTGTAAATGATATCGGCGCCGTCGATCTCGGCATTGACGGCGGGGATTTCGCGCAAGCCCTGCACGCAGGCGCGCACGAAGAATCCCATGAAGCCGAGTTTGACTCCGTGTTTCTTCTCGAACAGATCCTTATACTGGTTGCGCAGCGCCATCACCGCGCTCATGTCGACCTCGTTGAAGGTCGTCAGCATGGCGGCGGCGTTTTGTGCGTCCTTGAGGCGGCGGGCAATGGTCTGCCGCAGCCGCGTCATGCGCACGCGCTCCTCGCGGGCGGCGTCGTCGGGCTGTGACGGGGCGCGCACCTGAAGCGCGGCGGCAGGCTGGGCGACCGGCATGGGAGCGGCGGCGGCGCGCTCGATCGCGGCCAGCATGTCGCCTTTGGTCACCCGTCCATCCTTCCCGGTGCCCCCGACGCTTTCGGCGTCGACGCCGGATTCGGCGCTCAAGCGGCGCACCGACGGCGCGACGGCAGCCTCCGACTTTGCCGCGGGCTTAGGCGCTGCAGGGGGCGGCGGCGCGGGCTTCGGCTCGGGTTGCGGCGCACGCAAGCGCGGCTCCTCGGGCCCGGCGCCGATCGGCTTCGTCGTGCTGGTCTTTTCATCCGGCTTGCCCGTCGGCGACGGCGCGGGCTTTGCCGCGGCGCCGGCTGCGCCTTCCGCAATCTGGCCGAGCAACGCCCCGACCGCGACCGTCTCGCCGTCGCGCACCGCGATTTCGGACAGCACGCCGCCGGCCGGCGCCGGCACCTCGATCGTGACCTTGTCGGTCTCGAGCTCGACCAGCGGTTCGTCGGCCGTCAC
>DASUPI010000465.1:0-8542 GCA_036281135.1 Rhodoplanes sp.
TGGGCAAGGGCGCAGCGCTGATCCCCTCCTCGAAGAAGCGCGGCGGACCGGGCGCCGTGCTGGACATCCCGCTCGGTCACAAGGACGCGGCCTATGTGCGCAGCCATTTCGATGGCATGGAGATGCAGATCAGCGACGCGCCGCGCGCCGATGAGATCGTGGTTGCGGTGGCGGTCGCGATCGGCGGCCGGCCGCTGCCGCGCATCGGCGGGCTGAAGGCGAGCGAGGTCAAGGGTGAGGACGGACTACGGTGAGACAAGATTTCGAAGGGAGAGCGTCATGAGAACAGCGTTGAGCATTGCCGCGGCCCTCGTCGCGTGGCTCGCGGGGGGAAGCGGCCCCGCTCGGGCTGACGACATCAAGATCGGGGAGATCAATTCCTATTCGGGCCTGCCGGCCTTCACCGAGCCGTACCGCAAGGGCTGGCAATTGGCGCTCGAGGAGGTCAACGCGAAGGGCGGCGTCAACGGCGACAAGCTCGTCGTCATCTCGAAGGACGACGGCGGCAAGCCGGCGGATGCGGTCACGGCGGCGAACCAGCTCGTCGAAAGCGACCGCGTCGTGATGCTGATGGGCACCTTCTTCTCCAATATCGGCCTCGCGGTGTCCGACTACGCGAAGCAGAAGAAGATCTTCTTCCTCGCCGCCGAGCCGCTGACCGACGCAATCACCTGGTCGCAGGGGCACCGCTACACCTTCCGCCTGCGGCCATCCAATTCCATGCAAGCCTCGATGCTGGCGGAGGTAGCCGCCAAGCTGCCGGCCAAGCGCTGGGCGAGCGTCGCGCCGAATTACGAATACGGGCAGTCGGCGGTCGCGGCGTTCAAGAAAGCCCTCGCCGCGAAGCGCCCGGACATCGAATGGGTCGCCGAGCAATGGCCGCCGCAGGGCAAGATCGACGCCGGCGCGGTGGTTCAGGCGCTGGCTGCGGCGCAGCCCGAGGCGATTCTCAACGTGACGTTCGGGCCGGACCTCGTGAAATTCGTGCGCGAGGGCACGACCCGCGGCCTGTTCAAGGATCGTGCGGTGGTGAGCTTCCTCACCGGCGAGCCGGAATATCTCGATCCGCTGAAGGACGAGGCGCCGACCGGCTGGATCGTGACCGGCTATCCTTGGTACGCCGTCAAGGCGCCGGAGCACGATGCGTTCGTGAAGGCGTATCAGGCGAAGTTCAACGATTATCCGCGCCTCGGCTCGGTGGTCGGCTATGTCACCTTGAAGGCCGCCGCTGCGATTCTCGCCAAGGCGGGCTCGACCGACACCGAAAAGCTGATCGCCGCTGCCGAAGGTCTCAAGCTCGACACGCCGTTCGGATCGGTCACCTTCCGCCCGATCGATCATCAATCGACACTGGGGGCCTTTGTCGGCAAGACCGCGGTCGTCGACGGCAAGGGCGTCATGATCGACTTCGTCTATCGCGACGGCGCCAATTATCTGCCGGGCGATGACGAGGTGAAGAAACTCCGTCCGCAAGAGTAGGCAACCGGCGAACGCACCGAGCAGGGGGAAATGACCTCGTTCCATCATTCCGGAGCGCGGGCTTCAGCCCGCGAGCCCGGAATCCATAATCTCGAACGGGGGTTATGGATTCCGGGCTCCCTCGCTGCGCTCGGTCCCGTATTACGAATGTGTGCGCGCACCTTTTTCTAAGTTTCTGCCACGGGCATGATTGATCTCACCAGGGGGCGGAGCCTGTGGAATTTCTGGTCGTCCAGTTTTTGACCGGGCTCGCGAGCGCAGCCTCGCTGTTTCTGGCGGCGTCCGGCCTGTCGATCATTTTCGGCGTGACGCGGATCGTCAATTTCGCCCACGGCGCCTTCTACATGCTCGGGGCCTATGTCGCCGTGACCCTGACCGAATGGTGGGCCGGCCCCTTGGGCTTCTGGGGCGGAATTCTTGTCGCCGCGCTCTCTGTCGCCGTGCTCGGAGCGCTCACCGAAATTCTGCTGCTGCGCCGAATCTACCGGTCGCCCGAGCTGTTCCAGTTGCTTGCGACCTTCGGCGTCACGCTGATGATGCAGGATATCGTCCTGCTGGTGTGGGGGCCGGTCGATCTGATCGGCCCGCGCGCGCCGGGCTTCCGGGGCGCGGTGGATATCCTCGGTCAGGCGGTGCCGACCTACGAGTTGTTTCTGATCGCGCTCGGCCCGGTCGTGCTCGCGGTGTTGTGGCTGCTCTTCCATCGCACCCGCTGGGGCGTTCTCGTGCGCGCCGCGACGCAGGACCGCGACATGGTCGCCGCCCTCGGGGTGAACCAGAAATGGCTCTTCACGAGCGTGTTTGCGCTCGGCATTTTCCTCGCGGCGCTCGGCGGCGCGCTGCAGCTCCCGCGTGAGGCCGCAAGCCACAATATGGACCTCCGGATCATCGTCGAAGTGTTCGTCGTTGTGGTGATCGGCGGCCTCGGCAGCGTGACCGGCGCATTCCTCGCCGCCGTGCTCGTCTCCGAGCTCAACGCGTTCGGCATCCTGGTCCTGCCGAAAATATCGCTCGTCCTCGTCTTCCTGGTGATGGCGGCCGTCCTCGTCGTCCGCCCCTGGGGGTTGTTCGGGCGCAAGGAGGGCGCGGCCCGGCAGGCGCCCGGGGCGACCATCCATCCGTGGCGGCCGCTGCGTCCGCCGGAGCGGCTGGCGGTCGCCGGCGTGCTCGCGGCGGCTGCGTGCCTGCCGTTCTTCGCCGGCAACTACCTGCTCACGGTCGGCTCCGAGATCCTCATTTTCGCGCTGTTCGCGCAGAGCCTGCAATTACTGATGACGGTGGGCGGGCTGGCCTCGTTCGGGCACGCCGCCTATTTCGGGCTCGGCAGCTATGGCGCGGCGCTCGCCGCAAAATCGCTTGGCCTGCCGATGGGATTTGCCTTGCTCGCCGGCCCGCTGCTCACGCTCGCGGGCGCTTGCCTGTTCGGATGGTTCGCGGTGCGGCTCGCCGGCGTCTATTTCGCCATGCTGACGCTCGCCTTCGCCCAGATCGCCTGGTCGGTGGCGTTCCAGTGGGTCGAGGTCACGGGCGGCGACAACGGGATACTCGGCGTCTGGCCGGCCGCCTTGGTCGGCACGCCGGCGCGGTTCTACTGGCTGAGCTTCTTCGTCACCGTCGCGGGCGTTTTCTGCCTGCGCGTGCTCACCTTCTCGCCGTTCGGCTACGCGCTGCGGGCGACGCGCGACTCCGAGCTGCGCGCCGAAGCGATCGGCATCGATCGCGGTCGCGTCCAGCTGACGGCGTTCATGATCGCCGGCGCCTTCGCCGGAATTGCGGGGGCGCTGTTCGCCTATCTGAAGGGCAGCGTGTTTCCCGAGACGCTCGCCATTCCGCTCTCGGTCGATGCGCTGGTCATGGTGCTGCTGGGCGGCGTCGAGACCGTGTCGGGCGCCGTGGTGGGCGCGATCGTCTACAAGGCGCTTGCCGTTTGGCTGATGAGCGAGACCGAGCTCTCCAAGCTCGTGCTCGGCGCGGTGATCGTGGGCCTTGTCGTGCTCTCGCCCAAGGGGATCGTCGGCTATCTGTCCGATTTCACGTGGCCGACGGCGTTCCGCGCGGCCCAGTCCAAGAAGGCGCAGCGATGACGGCCGCGCTGGAGGTCGAGGGCATTTCCAAGTCCTACGGCGGCGTGGCCGCCGTGCGCGACGTCAGTTTCCAGGTTGCGGCGGGCGAGATCGTCGCTTTGATCGGGCCGAACGGCGCGGGCAAGAGCACCTGCTTCAACATGATCATGGGACAGATTCCGATCGATGACGGCACGATCCGGATTTTCGGGCGCGTGACCACCGGGCTGCCGCCGCGCGTGGTCTGGCGGCGCGGCGTCGGCCGCACCTTCCAGATCACGGCGACCTTCGCTTCGATGACGGTCGCCGAAAACGTGCAGGTCGCGCTGTTGTCGCACCGCCGGCTGCTCTCGACCTTCTACCGGTTCGCCGGCGCGATGGCGCGCGAGGAGGCCGAGCGCCTGCTCGATCTGTTGGGGCTGAAACCGCAAGCCGAACGCGCCTGCGGCGAACTCGCCTATGGCGACCTCAAGCGGCTCGAACTCGCGGTCGCGCTCGCCAATGACCCGAAGCTCCTGCTGCTCGACGAACCGACCGCCGGCATGGCGCCGAGAGAACGCGTCGACCTGATGGCGCTCACCGCGCGTATCGCGCGCGACCGCAACATCGGGGTGTTCTTCACCGAGCACGACATGGATGTCGTGTTCGAGCACGCCGACCGCGTGATGGTGCTCGACCGCGGTTTCCTGATCGCAGCCGGCCCGCCGCGGGCGGTGCGCACCGACCCCAAGGTCCGCGCCGTCTATCTCGGCGAAAGCTTCGGCGACGACGATCGCTGGCGTGAGGGCGAGGCGACATGAAGCTCACAGTGTCAAAGCTTCAGGCGCGCTATGGTCCGGCGCAGATCCTGTTCGACGTGAGCTTCGCGGTCGCCGACGGCGAGGTCGTGGCCTTGCTCGGCCGCAACGGCGCGGGCAAGTCGACCACTTTGCGATCGATCATCGGCCTCGTCGCCGACCGGACCGGGGCGATCGAGTTCCAGGGCGAGAACATTGCTCGGCTGCCGACCTATGAGATCGCCCGCCGCGGCCTCGGCTGGGTGCCGGAGGACCGGCGCATCTTCACCGAGCTGACGGTCACCGAGAACCTCGAAGTGGGCCGGCAGCCGCCGCGCGCGGGCGCGCCGACCTGGACTCCGGCCAAGCTCTTCGCGCTGTTTCCCAATCTCGCCGAGATGCGGCAACGCCTGGGCGGCCGCATGTCGGGCGGCGAGCAGCAGATGCTGACGATCGCCCGCACGCTGATGGGCAATCCCGCGCTGGTCCTGCTCGACGAGCCGTCCGAGGGTCTTGCGCCCAAAATCATCGAGCAGATGGCCGCAGCCATACTTGCGATGAAGCGCGAAGGGCTTGCGCTCGTCATCTCGGAGCAGAATCTCCGCTTCGCTCGCCTGATTTCCGACCGCGCCGTTATCATCGAGAAGGGTCGCGTTCGCTATACGGGCACGATGGCGGAGCTCGAAGCCAATCCCGAAATCCGCGACGCCTATCTCGCGGTATGATGCAGCGTGCAATCGACGGGATCGGGACGACACCCTCTGCGGCAAGCGAGGGAAGGAACAGAACCGAATGTCTGGGAAACACGTGATGCCGACACGCCGCGCAGACTCGCGCGCCGGCCGCGCCGGCAAGGACAAGGCGGCGAAACGGAAGCCGGCCCGAGTAACGGGCGCGCTCGACAAGCCGCCGCTCTACCTCCTGGAGGAGCAGGTCGGATTTCTGCTGCGGCAGGCGAACCAGCGCCATACCACGATCTTCGCCGAGCGGATGATCGAGGACCTGACGCCCACGCAATGGGCCGCGCTCGCCAGGCTGCATGAACGCGGGCCGCTCTCGCAGAACCTGCTCGGCCGCCACACCGCCATGGACGCGGCGACCATCAAGGGCGTGGTCGACCGCTTGACCGCGCGCGGATTGGCCGCAGGCGAGCCTGATCCCACCGACGCACGTCGGCTCCGCATCGCGCTGACCAAGGACGGCCGCGCCGTGGTCAGGCGCGCCATCGCCGTTGCGCTTGCGATCACCGAGGAGACGCTCAAGCCGCTCAGCGCGACCGAACGCAAATCGCTGATGCGCCTGCTCGACAAGATCACGTGAGCGCCGCAGGCTCGATTCGGCCTTGGCCTGCATGGCTCTGATCATCGCTGGCTGTTTCGGCCTGATTTCCACCTCTCCCATGGGGAGAGATGAAGGCGATTGTCACAGCACCTGCTCCGGCACCGCGGTGGCGGGCGGGGTGTTGCGGCTGCGGCCGGCGCGCACGAGGCCGTCGATCACCACCATGCCGATGCCGGGGAGATCGCCGAGCGCGACGCTGTCGAGCAGCGTCTTCCCGGCCGAGTGCTGCGCGCGATCCATGAACACGAAATCGGCCGCGCGGCCCGGCTCGATGATGCCGCAGTCGAGCTTGCGCAGGCGGGCGGTGTTGCCGGTCGCAAAGCAGAACGCGATCTCCGCCGGCACGCCGCCGAGCGAGGAGAGCATCGCGACCATCCGGATGATGCCGAGCGGCTGGACGCCGGAGCCGGCCGGCCCGTCCGTCCCCAGGATCACGCGATCGAGCTGGTTGATCTCGCGCGCGGTACGCAGCGTGTAGAGCGCCGCACGCTCATTGCCGTTGTGCACGAGTTCGAGGCCGCGCCGGCAGCCTTCGCAGATGCAGCGAATCTGATCGTCGGGCAGCGCCGTGTGCCCGCCATTGACGTGGCCGACCACGTCGGCGTCGCATTCGAGCACGACGTCCTTGTCGATCAGACCGGAGCCGGGGATCGACGGCCCGCCAGTGTGGATCGTGCTCTGGATGCCGTATTTGCGCGCCCAGGCGACCATCTTGCGGCCGGTGGGGCCGTCCTTGACGCCGCCCAGCCCGATCTCGCCGAGCAGCGTCACCCCCGCCGCGGCCAGCTCGCGAAAGTCGTCCTCCACCATGCCCTGCTCGATCACCGGCGCGCCCGCATGCAGCTTCACGCCGCCGGAACGGAAAGCCGAGTAGGTGCGCTGCGCGGTGATCGCCATCGCCTTGAGGCCGACCACGTCGCGCGGCCGGCCCGGCATGTGCACCTCGCCGGCGGAGATCATGGTGGTGACGCCGCCATGCATCGAGGAATCGATCCAGTTGAGCTGGCTCTGGCGCGGCGTCCAGTCGCCCGCCACCGGATGGACATGGCTGTCGATCAGGCCCGGCGCGACCGCGGTCCCGTGGGCATCAATGATGGCGGTGGCGCCCTCGGCGTCCACGTCCTTGGCGCGGCCGACCGCGGCGATCCGCCCGTCGACCGCGACGATCGTGTCGGCATCGAGGATCGGCTGCTCCAAGATCCCGGAGAGCAGGAGGCCGATATTGCGGACGACCAGCTTGGTCGGGCCGGCAGGCGCGGCTTGCGCATCGTGAGCCATGTTCCCCTCCAACGGACGGTCGCGCGGGGCGCAGCGATCGCCCTTTCAGGCGCTGTCTCGTCGCGGGCTCGCGGCGGACCCGGGAGGCCGAGCGCGGCGATCGGCAGCGCGTGCCGCCGTATGTTGCGGCACAGCAAGGGTCATTAGTATACAAACAGTGCCGCCGGCGGCAAGGAGGGGGCCGCGCCTTTTCCGTCGCCCTTCGCGCGGCGGAGACGCAACCAATCCGGGACTTGCGAGTTTCTCTGCAGCCCCGGGCGCGACGGCAAGCCGTTTCCCGGCGAAGTTGCGACGCCCGTTCGAGACAGCGAGCCGGCGGCGCTGCCAAGCGGTGTGCGCCAGCGGGGCCGATGACGATTGTCCATTGTCCGACAGTTTGGCGCTGAGACGACAGCGCATTGTCGGAGAGACGAGGCGCGACAATACACAGCGGTCACTCGTCAGCGGATTTGATTCGACGAAGCGGCGCGACCTGCTATGTGAGGCGCAAGTGCAATTGTAGGGAGCCTAGTCCGTGGCGATCCAACCACCCGTGAAGATTGTCGAGACCGTTTTGCGCGACGGCCATCAATCGCTCGCCGCAACGCGCATGCGGACCTCGGACATGGTTCCGGTCCTCGAGCAGATGGACGACATCGGATACTTCTCCTTGGAAGCGTGGGGCGGCGCCACCTTCGATGCGTGCCTGCGCTTTCTCGATGAGGATCCGTGGGAGCGCCTTCGCATCCTGAAAAAATACGTCAAGAAGACGCCGCTGCAGATGCTGCTGCGCGGGCAGAACGTGCTCGGCTACAATCATTATGCCGACGACGTGGTGACGGAATTCGTCGCGCGGGCGGTCGACAACGGAATCGGCGTGATGCGGATTTTCGACGCCCTCAACGATGTCCGCAACCTGGAAGTCTCCATGCGGGCCGCCAAACGCGCGGGCGCGCATGCGCAAGGGGCGATCGTCTATACGATCAGCCCGTACCATACGACGGAAAACTTCGTGCAGGTGGCGAGAGACCTCGTCGATCTCGGGGCCGATTCCGTCTGCATCAAAGACATGGCCGGGCTGCTTGCGCCCTATGTCGCCTACGACCTCGTCAAGCGATTGAAGAGCGAGCTCGGAGTGATGGTGGACGTGCACTGCCACTACACCAGCGGCATGGCCTCCATGACCTATCTGAAGGCGATCGAGGCGGGCGCCGATATCGTCGACTGCGCCTTGTCTCCGTTCGCTCTCGGCACATCGCAGCCGGCAACGGAAGCGCTGGTCGCCGCGCTCGAAGGCCAGCCACGCGACACTGGGATCGACAAGGAGAGGCTCTATCCCATCGCGGACCATTTCCGCGTCGTGAAGAAGGATCTTGCGAGAGAGTTCAAGCTCGACACCGCGATCGACATCGACACCAAGGTTCTGACGTTTCAGATTCCCGGCGGCATGCTGTCGAATTTCCTCAATCAGATGAAGCAGCAGGGCAAATCGGACAAATACGCCGAGCTGCTCGAGGAAATGCCGCGCGTCAGGGCCGAGATCGGCTATCCCCCGCTCGTCACCCCGACCAGTCAGATCGTCGGCTCGATGGCCGCCTTCAACGTCATCTGCGGCCGCTACAAGGT
>DASUPI010000466.1:0-2916 GCA_036281135.1 Rhodoplanes sp.
GAAACGCAACCCGGTCGCCTCGGCCCTGATCGGCGCGGCGGTTCCGTTCGTGCGCCGGCACGCCGGCGCGCTCCTGGAGGCGATGGTCGAGGATCACGAGCGCGCGAGCGGGGCGTGGCAGATGGAGTGGATCGCGGTCCCCGAAATCTTCTGCCTCTCCGCCGGCGTGCTCGCGCATGCGCGCATGTTGGCCCAGGGGCTCCGGGTCGATCCCGAGCGCATGCGCGCCAATCTCGACATCACCCGCGGCCTCGTCATGGCGGAGGCGGTGACGATGGCTCTGGCGCCCAAAATCGGGCGCCACCGGGCTCATCACCTTGTCTCCGACATCAGCCGGCAAGTGGCGGCGACCGGTCGGCCGCTCGCCGATCTCCTCGGCGAAAACGCGGAGATCGCCCAATGTCTCGACCGCGCGACGATCGTGCAGGTCACCGATCCCGCAAGCTATCTCGGCGCCGCGGGCGATATGATCGATCGCGTGCTCGCGCGCCATGATAGCGGTACCGGATGATCCGGCCCTTGTGTATGAGACAGACACGTTACTCGAATCATCGGTGTCCGCTCCGGCCGTTGCACGGGATGCGGCGGTTCGCGGGGGACGCCGATCGGCCGCGCAGGGACTCCGATGTTCAACGAACTGAAGGCGCTTTTTGCGGAATTGACGGGCGGCACGAAGCATCCCGCGCGCTTCGGCCCCGATGACATTCGGGTCGCGGCCGCCGCCCTCATGGTGCATGTGGCGACGCTCGATGGCGACCTTACGCCGACCGAGCGGGGCAAGCTGCGCGATCTGCTGAAAACGCGTTTCAAGCTCGACGAAGCCGCGACGGCCGAACTGATTGAAGCTGCGGTCGCAGCCGACCGTGAAGCCATCGACTTCTACCAGTTCACCAGTCTGCTGATGCGGATGCTCGACGAAGAGCAACGCCGCCGGATCATCGCGATGATGTGGGAGATGGTCTTTGCCGACGGCAGCGTCACCGAATTCGAGGACAATGTCATGTGGCGGGTCGCCGACCTTCTCGGCGTATCCAACCGCGAGCGCATCGAATTGCGTCGCGCGGTTGCGGGCGGCGCGGGGGACGAGGATCGCGAGACCTGACCGCGGGCGATTGCCTCACAATAAGCGTCTATACCCATGCAATTGGAACGCGACTTGCTTTAGCTTAATGCGATCGGCTTCACAGAACGCAGAGGATCGTCCGCTGCACCTATCCCGCATGAGCAAGCCCGTCCTGCTGATCCTCCATCAGGAGCACTCGACCCCGGGTCGGGTCGGCCATCATTTCAAGGCGCGCGGCGTGCCGGTGGACGTGCGCCGTCCCCGCTTCGGCGATGCGCTGCCGGACACGCTCGCCGGTCACGCCGGCGTCGTGGTGTTCGGCGGGCCGATGAGCGCCAACGATCCCGACGACTTTGTCCGCTACGAGATCGACTGGCTCGCGGTTCCGTTGAAGGAGCAGAAGCCGCTGCTCGGCATCTGTCTCGGCGCGCAGATGCTGGCGAAGCATCTGGGCGCGCGCGTCTGCGTCCACCCGGAAGGCAAGGCGGAGATCGGCTACTATCCGATCCGGCCGACCGCGGCGGGATTAGACGTCTGCCCGGTCTGGCCGAGCCATGTCTATCAGTGGCATCGCGAAGGCATCGACTTGCCGCACAGAGCCCGCCTGCTTGCGCAGGGCGACATCTTCAGCGTTCAGGCGTTCGCCTGCGGTCCCGCGGCCTATGGCATCCAGTTTCATGCCGAGGTCACCCACGCGATGATGTGCCGCTGGACGACCAGCGGACACGAGCGGCTGTCGCTGCCGGGCGCCAAGTCGCGCCTCGAACATTTCGCCGACCGGCCCGTCTACGACGCCGCGATCCGCGCCTGGCTCGCCGATTTTCTCGACCATTGGATCGCGCCCGCGCCCGCCGCTTCGCTCTGGCGCGGGGCATCGCTGCGCATCGCGTCATCGACTTGCGCGCGGTTGGTCGCCGACGACGCGGCGCCGAAGCAATCGCCGTTGGTGCAGACGGTTGATGGAGCCGACGGGGTCTGAACGCTCGATCCGCCGCGGGGAGATTGCGGCGCTCGCGAAATCGTCGCTCGCGACGCGCGTTCGACGTGGCCGGCTCCTTGCAAGCGCCGACGCGAACTGGACGTCTCCGCCTCCTGGTTCTCCGACCTTCCCCCTCAACGCCAACTACAACCTGCGCTGGGACACCTCGGCGGCGATCATCCGCGGCGGCGTGAACTACGAGTTCGACTGGCTTACGCCGGCGCCCGTTATCGCCCGATATGAGTGCTGTGCACGCACCCAAAACGGCTCGCGCCCTACGGGAAGGCATGCGAGATATTGCAGCCGAAGTCAGGCCAGTCAGCCGTCAGATATGCACGCTGAAGCGCGCATGCCGCGCGTCCGCGGTCAACTTGGCGAATTGCGCGTGGGAGAGGCGCACGAGCGTGGCGTGGTCGCCCGCCTCCAGGTATACGTCGCCCTGTCCGTCGATCGCGGCGTCGACGATGGTGTCGAGGCCGTAGCACTCGCCGATCGGCGGAACCGCGCCGTGGGCACAATCTTGAAACAGCTCATCGATTTCGCCTTCGCTGGCAAACTCGACATCCTTGCCGAATTGCAGGCGCAGGTCATGCATGCGGATGTGGTGGGTAGCCGGCAGCACGGCGAGCATATAGCCGGTGTCGTCGCGCAGCACGACGCCCTTGGCGAGACAGTCGCCGCGGATGTGGCACGCCTGCGCGGTGCGCATCGACGACATGGTCGGCTGATGCGCGATCAGGTCGTAAATGACGTTCTGGTCGAGATATCGCTGGAATGTCGGGGCGATGGCCATGGCGAGCCCTCCATTCGATGAGGAAGCGCCCGTGAGGCCGGCCTGAAAAATGATCGCCTCACAACGCGCGGCTGCAGGGAC
>DASUPI010000467.1:0-10338 GCA_036281135.1 Rhodoplanes sp.
GGCGGACGTCACGTTGCGCCGCTCTCCGGCGGCGAAACGGTCTTCGCCTGGTCCGAAGTTCTGGACAAGGCCGAACTGCCCGGACGGTCGGACGTAGGCGCGCTGCGGCTGCGCACGATCGCAACGAAGGATCGGCCTTGCCCCGACTTCCCCCACAAGTCGGGCCAGGATTACGAGCGCGGCGTCATCCTTGATTTCGACTATTGGGCGTTCATCCCGCGCTGACGCCCAGCATGATCCGTCTTTCCTGCCTGCGGCCTTCTCCGCCGTCCCGCATGCTTGGCCGAAAGCTGCGCCCTGCGCCGTCCGGAGCGCCTGCTACAGATGGAATGATTCAAATTCGGCATTGCACAAAAGGCCCGCATCTGCTTCAAGGAAAGGGCCAAAAATGGGGTTGTTTTCCATGGCTGAACACCCGGCTCGGGTCGAGCGGCCGCTATCGCCGCATCTGCAAATCTATCGCCTGACATTCACCTTCGTGATGTCGGGTTTCCACCGTGTAACCGGCATCGTCACCTATCTCGGTTTCTTCCTGGTGGCTTGGTGGCTCGTCGCCGTCGCCGCCGGTCCGAACGACTATTCCTGGGTGCAGTGGTTCTTCAGCACCTGGCTCGGCCGCCTTGTGCTGTTCGGGTTCAGCTGGGGGCTGATCCACCATTCGCTCGGCGGCGTCCGCCACCTGATCTGGGACACCGGGCACGGCTTCGAGCCGCATGAGCGGGAATGGCTCGCGCGAGCCACCCTGATCGGCTCGATCTCGCTGACCCTGCTCGCCTGGATCATCGGCGGTTTCGTCATGGGAGGCCTGCGATGAAGGGCACGAGCATCCGCACCCCGCTCGCCAAGGCGCGCGGCCTCGGCGTGGCGAAGTCCGGCACCGACCATTGGTGGGAGCAGCGGCTGACCTCGATCGCGCTGTTGCCGCTCACCTTCGCCGCGATCGTCATCGTGATGTCGATCGTCGGACGCAACCACGCCGCGGTGGTCCAGATTCTCGGCTCGCCGCTCGTTGCGGTCATCATGCTCTTGTTCATCTTCGCGACGACCTTCCACATGAAGCTCGGCGCGCAATCGGTGATCGAGGATTATATCCACAGCAAGCCGCTCAAGACCGCGATGCTGATCGGGAACTCCTTCCTCTGCATCGTCGCGTGGCTTGCCTGCACCTTTGCGATCCTCAAGCTCTCGTTCGGAGTCTGATCCGATGCCCACGAATGGTTCCGGAAACGGGGGGGCGCCAGCGATCAATGGCCGTGCTTACCCGATCGAAGACCATACCTTTGACGTCGTGGTCGTAGGGGCGGGCGGAGCGGGCCTGCGCGCCGTGGTCGGCTGCAGCCAGGCCGGCCTGCGCACCGCCTGCCTGACCAAGGTCTTTCCGACCCGCTCGCATACGGTCGCGGCGCAAGGCGGCATATCCGCCGCCCTCGGCAATATGGGACCGGACGACTGGCGCTGGCATATGTACGACACGGTCAAGGGCGCCGACTGGCTCGGCGACCAGGACGCGATCGAGTATCTGTGTCGCAACGCGCCTGCCGCGGTGTACGAGCTCGAACACTGGGGCGTGCCGTTCTCGCGCACGGAAGAAGGCAAGATCTACCAGCGCCCGTTCGGCGGCATGACGACCGACTACGGCAAGGGCATCGCCCAGCGCACCTGCGCGGCGGCCGACCGCACCGGCCATGCCATGCTCCATACGCTGTACGGCGCCTCGCTCAAGCACTCGGCCGAATTCTACGTCGAGTATTTCGTGATCGACCTCATCATGGACGACGAGGGTCGCTGCCGCGGCGTGGTGGCGATCAATCTCGACGACGGCACGGTCCATCGCTTCCGCGCGCAGATAACCATTCTCGCGACCGGCGGCTACGGGCGCATCTATTATTCCTGCACCGGCGCCCATACTCAGACCGGCGACGGCAACGGCATGGTGCTGCGCGCCGGGCTGCCGCTGCAGGACATGGAATTCGTCCAGTTCCATCCGACCGGCATCTATGGCGCCGGCTGCTTGATTACGGAAGGCTCGCGCGGCGAGGGCGGCTATCTCGTCAATAGCGAAGGCGAGCGTTTCATGGAGCGCTATGCGCCGTCGGCCAAGGACCTCGCCTCGCGCGACGTGGTCTCGCGCTCGATGACCATCGAGATTCGCGAAGGCCGGGGCGTCGGCAAGAACAAGGACCACATCTACCTGCACCTCGACCATCTCGATCCCAAGGTGCTGGCGGAGCGGCTGCCCGGCATCTCCGAGTCGTCGCGTATCTTCGCGGGCGTCGATGTGACCAAGGAGCCGATCCCGGTGCTCCCGACCGCGCATTACAACATGGGCGGGATCGCCACCAACTATCGCGGCGAAGCGCTGACCAAGAAGGAAGGGGACCCCGACCGCGTGGTTCCCGGCCTGATGGCGGTGGGCGAGGCGGCCTGCGTCTCCGTTCATGGCGCGAACCGTCTAGGCTCCAACTCGCTCATCGACCTCGTCGTGTTCGGACGCGCGGCGGCGGATCGCTGCGCCGAAATCCTCGAGGCCAATGGGAGCCAGCCCGACCTGCCGCGCAACTCGGCCGACTTCGCCCTGACCCGGGTCGACAAATACCGCCACGCCAACGGGGGCACGCCGACGGCGGAGCTGCGCGCGCGCATGCAGCGCGTCATGCAGGACAACTGCACCGTCTTCCGCACCGGCGAGATTCTTTCCGAAGGCGCGCGGCTGATCGACGAGGTCTATGCCGGTGTCACCGACGTCAAGGTGACCGACCGGTCGCTCATCTGGAACACCGATCTCATCGAAACGCTCGAATTCGACAATCTCATCGCCCAGGCGGTGGTGACGATGAATTCGGCCAATAACCGCACCGAGAGTCGCGGCGCGCATGCCCGCGAGGACTGCCCGGAGCGCGACGACAAGAACTGGATGAAGCACACGCTCGCCTGGCTCGACGAAGGAAACCGCAAGGTGACGATCGACTACCGGCCGGTGCACGCTTACACGCTCACCAACGAAGTGCCCTATATCGAGCCGAAGGCGAGGGTTTACTGATCATGGTCGAATTCACCCTGCCCAAGAACTCGCGCGTCACCGAAGGCAAGGTCTGGCCGGCGCCGCAGGGCGCGCAGAATGTGCGCGAATACCAAATCTATCGCTGGAACCCGGACGACGGGAAAAATCCGCGGCTCGACACGTTCTCGGTCAATCTCGACGATTGCGGGCCGATGGTCCTGGACGGGCTCATCTGGATCAAGAACAACATCGATCCGACGCTCACCTTCCGCCGCTCCTGCCGCGAGGGTATTTGCGGCTCCTGCGCGATGAACATCGACGGGCAGAACACGCTCGCCTGCACCAAGGACATGGCGGAGGTCAAGGGATCGGTCCGCATCTACCCGCTGCCGCATCAGCCGATGATCAAGGACCTCGTCCCCGACCTCTCGAACTTCTTCGCCCAGCATGCGCTGATCCAGCCGTGGCTGCAGACCGAGACGCCGGCGCCGGAAAAAGAATGGCGGCAGAGCCGGGAGGATCGCGAGAAGCTCGACGGGCTCTACGAATGCATCCTGTGCGCCTGCTGCTCCACCTCCTGCCCGGAATATTGGTGGAACCCGGACCGTTATCTCGGCCCCGCGACGCTCCTGCACGCCTATCGCTGGGTGGTCGACTCGCGCGACGAGGCGACCGGCGAGCGGCTTGACCAGCTCGAAGACCCGTTCCGCCTCTATCGCTGCGTGACCATCCTGAATTGCTCGAAGGCCTGCCCAAAAAGCCTCAATCCGGCCAAGGCGATCGCCGAGCTGAAGAAGCTGATGGTCGAGCGGCAGAAGATCTAGGGTCGGGCGCCAAAGCGGGAACGGAGCTTTTGCAGCAAGCATAGCTCAGCGGCTTTGGAATTCGTTCGAGCTGAAGCCGGTCGGCTGTGGGAACGGCCATGATCGATCATCTCGGCTTTCCAGTTTCCGACTACGACCGCTCGAAGGCGTTCTACGGCGCGGCGCTGGCCCCGCTCGGTTATGCGCTGATCATGGAGACGGAAACCGGCCACCCGGCCGTTGGTTTCGGGCGCAACGGTAAGCCCGACTTCTGGATCGGCGGCGAGGCGGGCTCAATGGCCGCCTGCATGTCGCCTTCGCGGCGGCCGACCGCGCCACGGTCGACGAATTCTACAAAGCCGCGCTCGCCACCGGCGGCACGGACCATGGCGCTCCCGGCCTGCGGCCTCATTATCACCCGAACTATTACGGCGCCTTCGTGCTCGATCCGGACGGCCACAACATAGAAGCCGTCTGCCACGCACCCGCCTGATTACCTCGGCCGCGCGTCTTCGGAACAACGCCGCCCGTCCCGGGTTGACGCTCGATTTCATCGAGACACCCGGTGAAAATGGCGGCCGCCGCCGTCACCAACACGCGGCCCTCGCTCGGCGACAACAAGAAGGTCGCGATGTGACGATGCGTCCGACAAGCGTGCCGGTGACTGGCGGAAATCCCACCGGCGTCCCGGTGACCGGTCCCAACCCGACCAGCATCCCGCAGACGCCGCACTCGCCTGTGCCGAAGCCGCGCGACCCCGACGGGGGGCCGGTGCCGGGTCCGGCCGGCCCGCGCACGCCCTATGCGGTGAACGATCCCGGCATCGCCGATCCGGACAACCAGCCGGGCGCCGACCCCGACTACATTGCTTCCACCCCGCCCGGTCCCGGGCAGATGTGAGGCGAACTCGTTCGTAAGGCTGAGTCCGCTCATCCCCCGCGCAAGCGGAGACCCGAAGATAGTTCGGAGGGCTGCAATTCCGCGTTCGCAAATGAGCTGGTATGACATGGCCGAGAAGGCCTAAAGCCCCAGCTTCCGCCGCCGTTGCCCGAGCGTGCGCAGCCGCAGCGCGTTGAGCTTGATGAAGCCCTCGGCGTCGTGCTGGTCGTAGGCGGCGGCGCCTTCCTCGAAGGTGACGAGGTCCTGGTCGTAGAGCGAATAGGGGCTCTCGCGTCCGACCACCCCGACATTGCCCTTGTAGAGTTTGAGCCGCACCCGCCCCGTCACCAGTTCCTGGCTCTTGTCGATCGCCGCCTGCAGCATTTCGCGCTCCGGGGCGAACCAGAAGCCGTTGTAGACGAGTTCGGCATAGCGCGGCATCAGCTCGTCCTTGAGATGCGCCGCGCCGCGGTCAAGCGTCACGCTCTCGATTCCGCGATGCGCGGCGAGCAGGATGGTGCCGCCCGGCGTTTCGTACATGCCGCGCGACTTCATGCCGACGAAGCGGTTCTCGACCAGATCGACGCGGCCGATTCCGTTCGCGCGCCCGAGTTCGTTGAGCCGCGCCAGCAGCGCAGCCGGCGACGTTTTCTCGCCGTCGAGCGCGACCGCGTCGCCACGCTCGAAATCGATGGTGACATAGCTTGCGCGGTCGGGCGCGTCCTCCGGATTGACGGTGCGGCTATAGACATAGTCCGGCACGTCCTGCGCGGGGTCTTCCAGCACCTTGCCCTCGGAGGAGGTGTGCAGGAGGTTGGCGTCGGTCGAGAACGGGGCTTCGCCGCGTTTGTCCTTGGCGATCGGGATCTGGTTCGCCTCGGCGAAGGCGATCAGCGCCTCGCGCGAGCGCATGTCCCACTCGCGCCAGGGC
This sequence comes from Rhodoplanes sp., assembly GCA_036281135.1. Lineage (GTDB taxonomy): Bacteria > Pseudomonadota > Alphaproteobacteria > Rhizobiales > Xanthobacteraceae > Rhodoplanes. Next base: position 5,615 of record DASUPI010000467.1, read on the forward strand.
GCGATTACCTTCACGTCGGGCTTGAGCGCGTAGTAGGCGAGCTCGATGCGCACCTGGTCGTTGCCTTTGCCGGTCGCCCCGTGGCAGACCGCGTCCGCGCCGACCTGGTCCGCGATCTCGATCTGGCGCTTTCCGATCAGCGGCCGCGCGATCGAAGTCCCGAGCAGATACTGCCCCTCATAGAGCGCATTGGCGCGGAACATCGGGAACACGTAATCGCGAACGAACTCCTCGCGCAGATCCTCGATAAAGATGTTTTCCGGCTTGATGCCGAGCAGCAGCGCCTTGTCGCGCGCGGGGCCCAGCTCCTCTCCCTGGCCGAGATCGGCGGTAAACGTCACAACCTCGCAGCCATAGGTCGTCTGCAGCCATTTCAGGATGATGGATGTGTCGAGGCCGCCCGAATAGGCGAGCACCACTTTCTTCACAATGCCTTGTTGCATGCAATTCCCTCAGCCGCGCGGCCATACTGTTGCACTCGAAATATCCGGACTAGCGCTGGTCTTGCTTTGGTTCGATCTGCATCGGCTCGTTCGCGTACAAGCAGGATCCAGTTTTCTTGCACCTCGGGTCCCGCTGCGCGGCGACGAGCGGACCTCACGCTCACCACAGCCAGCCGCTGCGCTTGGGGCCGAGTTTCTGATCGTCGAGCGCGCCGTAGAAGGCGTCGAACGCCGGGCGCACGGTTTTCACCGCCTGGACCGCGGTGTCCATGCGTCGTTCCATCATCTCGAACTGCCCGGCGAGGCCGCCGGCACGACAGCGAGCGTGCAGGCGGCGAATAGGGCGCCGGCAAACAACTTCCACGGGTTCATCAATCGAGCTCCTCAAGCGCCGACGCCACGGCAGCGACGCTGCGGGCATGTAGAGCATGTTCCCGAGGAACAGGGAACCGGTTCGGATGCAGGGTCGGCGCGTGGAGAACAGGCTCGGAGCGCCGTCTCACCGGTTTACATTGAGGGCATTCGGATCGGGCGCGGTCGCGTCGATTCCTCACCCTCCCCGGGGGAGGGTGAGGCGCCGTGCGCGGTGGATGGGAGCGTATTCACATCACATCAGAGACGCGATGGGGTTACAGCCATTCGCGGTCGATGCCCGCGTCGCGCACAAGCGTCGCCAGGCGCTTCCGGGCATAAAACAGGCGAGTCTTCACCGTATTCTCCGGGATGGCGAAAATCTGCGCCACCTCCGCCACCGACCTCTCGTGATAATAGACGAGGTCGATGATCTCGCGATGGGCCGGCGTCAATTCGCCGAGGCAGCGACGAAGGATGCGGCTGCGCGCGTCCTTTTCGAGCGTCGCGTCCGGCATGTCGGCGGAGTCCTCCAGCTGCTCCATCACATCGTCCTTGACGTACTCGACATGGCGTCGGCGCAGGGCGGCGTAGGCCTTGTGCCGCGTAATGGCGAGCAGCCAGGTGGAGACCGCAGAGCGGCCTTCGAAGCGGCCGGCCTGCCTCCACACATCGAGGAAGACGTCGCTGATCACGTCCTCGGCGATGCTGGGGTCGCCGATGATCCGCAGCGCGAAGCGAAACACGCGGACGCTGTGCCGGGTATAGAACGTCTGCATTGCAAGCCGGTCGCCGTCTGCCATGCGGGCGAGGAGCGCCGTATCGGTCGGCGCTTTGGTGCTGGGGGTAGGCTCGGCTTTCGCCTCGCTCACTCCCGACAGTGCATGATTGGCGAGCATCGGACCCTCCACTGACTGGCGTGTCGGAGCCATAGACCTCTGCTGCGCGCTTTCATGTGAGCAGGATCACACAAGGCAGGGGCGGGCGACCGGACGAGGCGCCGTTTCGGGCGCACGCGTGCGTCGGTTCGAATGCGTGGAGGTTGGGTGGGCGGGGGTCAGCCCGGCGGGAAGCGCAAGGTCAGACCCTCCGCCGCGACGACGGTGCCGGGCCGCACGGCCTCGGCCTGCCGCGCGAGGCGGTCGAGCCGGGCGTCGTCATGCGCGGGATCGTGATGGAAGATGGCGAGGCGCTTGGCGCCCGCGGCATCGGCGAGGCGCACGCCCTGCTGCCAGGTGGAGTGGCCCCGCCCGGCATTGGCGGGGTACTCCTCATCGCTATAGGTGCAGTCGTAGATCATCAGATCGACGTCGTGCGCAAGCGCCAGCACGTGGTCGTCGAGCGTGCCCGGCGCGTGTTCGGTGTCGGTGATGTAGGCGAGCGCGTGGCCGCCATAATCGAGCCGGTAGCCGGTCGCGCGGTTCGGGTGGTTGAGCGGAGCCGTCCGCAGGGTCACCTCGGCATGCGGCTGCAGCAGGTCCCCGCAGACGAAGTCCCGGAATTCCACCTGCGCCGTGAACAGATCGAGGCCGCGCGGAAACAAGGGTTCGTCCATAAGCCGTGCGATCACCTCGCGCACGGTGAAGTCAGGCAGGAGATTGCCGGCCCAGAGGCGAAGCCGCGTGTCGGGCGCGTAGCACGGCTCGAAAAACGGCAGGCCCCAGACATGATCGAGATGGCAGTGGCTGAGGAACAGGTCGGCGTCGACCGTCGTGCCGGAGAGCGCCTGCCCGAGCGGGCGCAGGCCGGACCCCGCGTCGAAGATGATCAGCCGCTCGCCGCAGCGCACTTCGACACAGGCCGTGTTGCCGCCATAACGCACGGTCGCCGGGCCCGGGCAGGCGACGCTGCCCCGCACCCCCCAGAAACGCACAAGCATATGATCGGCCATGACCTCGTCCCGGCGCTAACCTTCGCGCGCCGTCGCGAAACGCCGTGCGTCGGACGCTGAACTTTGGTGCGGCGGAGCGGGAACCGGTTCGCCGCATGGTCAATGGGCAGGAGAGTAGAGCGAATACAGTTCAATCGAAACGAAATTTCCTGAAAATTGTGAACGTTTAGTGCAGCCGGGCGAATAGTTTCGCGACCCCCCTTTCCCCTAGCCTGCCGGAATGCAACCCGTAAGCCGTGAGCCAGCGCGGCGACCGCTCACTCACGACCTGAGCACGGCGGCCCCTTGCAGGCGGCCCGATCGGAGATCGTCCAGCGCCGCGTTCGCCTCCGCGAGCGGATAGAGCGTCACCTCGGTGCGCAGGCCGACCTTTGGGGCGAGCGTGAGGAATTCGTGGGCGTCGGCGCGGGTGAGATTGGCGACCGAGACGATCTGCCGTTCCTCCCACAGGATCGCGTATGGGAAGCTCGGAATGTCGGACATGTGGATGCCGCCGCACACCACGCGGCCGCCCTTCTTCACCGCGCGCAAGGCGGCGGGCACGAGCGCGCCTACCGGAGCGAAGATGATGGCGGCGTCGAGCGGCTCGGGCGGCGTCTCCTCCGCGCTGCCCGCCCAGCACGCGCCGAGGCTGCGGGCGAATTCCTGCGCCGCGATATCGCCCGCGCGTGTGAAGCCGTACACCCGCCGTCCCTGCCAGGTCGCGACCTGCGCGAGGATATGGGCGGCGGCGCCGAACCCGTACAGGCCGAGCGCTGCGCCTTGCCCCGCCATGCGATAGCTGCGCCAGCCGATCAGCCCGGCGCAGAGCAGCGGCGCGGCCTCGGCGTCGCCCACCTCTTCCGGCAGCGGGAAGCAGTAGCGCGCGTCGGCGATCGTATGGGTGGCGTAGCCGCCGTCGCGCGTATAGCCGGTGAAGAGCGGCGCATCGCACAGGTTCTCCCGCCCGTCGCGGCAATAGGGGCACACCCCGCAGGTCCAGCCGAGCCAGGGCACGCCGATGCGTTCGCCCAGCGCGAACGCGGTCACGCCGTCGCCGAGCGCGGCGAGGCGGCCGACGATCTCATGGCCGGGCACGATCGGAAGCTTCGGCCGGGGCAATTCGCCGTCGACGACATGCAGGTCGGTGCGGCAGACGCCGCAGGCGGCAATCTCGACCAGCACCTCGCCACGGCCGGGCGCCGGGGCCTCCCGCTCACGCATCGCGAGCGGGAGGCCCGGTCGATCCAGCACCATCGCGCGCATCAGCGGCATGACGGCTCCTTGCGCGCGGCGGCCACCGTTAGTTGGCGCCGACGCCAGCGTCGTGCAGAACCTTGGCGTAGAAGTCCGTCTCCTTCTTGAGCTGCGCGTCGAGCGCCTCGGGCGTGGTCGGCGAGGGCGCTGCGCCCTGCGCCTGCAGTATCTCGACCACGTCAGGGAGCTTGAGGACCGTCGCGAGATCCTTGCTGATCTTGTCGAGGATCGGGCGCGGCGTATTAGCGGGCGCAAGAATTGCGAACCAGGAGTCGTAATCGTAGCTTGGCACGCTTTCTTTGACCGTAGGAATATTGGGGAGTTGCGCGCTGCGCTGGTTGGAGTTGATCGCGATCGGAACCACTTTGCCGGCCGCGCTCAGTTCCTGCGCCATCGGGACCGGCGTGAAATACATCTGCACGTCGCCGCGCACGACGGCGGTGGTCGCTTCCGGCGTGCCCTTGTATGGCACGTGCATGATGTCGATGCCGGCGGCCTGCTTGAGCAACTCGGCGGAAAGGAAAGTCGTGCTCGCCAGTCCTGCGGAGGAGAAATTGAGCTTGCCCGGCTTTTCCTTGGCGAGCGCGATGAAGTCCTTGAGCGACTTTACCGGCAGGTCGGGCGGAGCCACCGCGACCATCGGCACCGAGGCGACCTTGCTCACGCCGGAAAAGTCCTTCACCGGATCGAACTGGATGTTCTTGTTGATGACGCCGGCAATGGTGTGCCCGTTCGAGGTCAGCATCAGGGTGTAGCCGTCCGGCTGGGATTTGGCGACAGCGGTGGTGCCGGGCAGGCCGGGC
>DASUPI010000468.1:0-11838 GCA_036281135.1 Rhodoplanes sp.
TGGCTCATCAGGCGCGCCTGCATGCCGGGTTGGACGTCGCCCATCTCGCCTTCGAGCTCGGCGCGCGGCACGAGGGCTGCGACCGAATCGATCACCAGCACGTCGATCGCGCCCGAGCGCACCAGCGTGTCGGCGATTTCCAGCGCCTGCTCGCCGGTGTCCGGCTGCGAAATCAGGAGGTCCTCGAGATTGACCCCGAGCTTGCGCGCATAGATCGAGTCGAGCGCGTGCTCGGCGTCGATGAAGGCGCAGATGCCGCCCTTCTTCTGCGCCTCGGCGACGCAGTGGAGCGCGAGCGTGGTCTTGCCGGAGGATTCCGGGCCGAAAATCTCGACCACGCGGCCGCGCGGCAGGCCGCCGATGCCGAGCGCGATGTCGAGGCCGAGCGAGCCGGTCGAAATGGTCTCCACCTCGATCGGCTTGGCCGACTTGCCGAGCCGCATGATCGAGCCCTTGCCGAACGCCCGCTCGATCTGCGTAAGGGCGGCGTCGAGCGCCTTCGATTTGTCCATGGAGGAACCTTCAACGACACGTAGCGCGGGCTGGACCATTCGCTCCTCCTATAGACCAAAGATTTGGCCGACCGACAACGCGGGCGGCGGCACGAAAGACACGCAGCGATGACGCGGGGCGACAACACGCAGGACACGCAGCGCCAAACGCGGGCGACAGGACGCAGGACACGCAGCGCCAAACGCGGGCGACAGGACGCAGGACCACTCGGGACGCAATACCGGCGGCGACAACACGCAGGACACGCGAACGCACACCTTCGGGCGACAACGACAACATCGTGCGCGACAACGATGGCTATGACGCGCAAGACGCCGCGGGACGCCGCGGGACGATGAAGCTCAGCGCGCGGCGCATATTCCCTGCTGCTAGCGCCGCTGCCGGGCCGCCCTCTCACCCGCGCAGCAATGTACACCCTTTGTTCACTGTTCGCAATTAGGTGCTATCCTAATTCCGAGGCAAGTGTCCTAATTCTGTCTGGCAAGTGTCCTAATATTGACTTTGGAGTGATTATCAGGTTACTGCGTTACCGTTAGAGCGGCGAAGGCCCACATCCTAAGCTAGGCAACGCCCCAGAGAGCCCCGTTTCGCGAGCGGGGCTCTCTGCTTTTTAGGAGCTCAGTTGGCGGCCTCTCGGTCCCCGCCCGGTTCTGTCCTAATTCCGAGACCGGTGTCCTAAGTCAAAATGAGATCTCCGATGCAGGCTGCGGCGTTGGAAATACAGCGGATAAGCCCGGCCCACGCCAGGGCGACGCCCCAAAGAGCCCCGTTTCGCGAGCGGGGCTTTTTGCATTTTGAACCTCAGCCAGGTAGTGACCGAAACGCCTTGCCGGCTGATGTTCCAGCCTTGGCGCAGGCGTACACAAAGCATCCTTCTCGTCGTCATCATCCGCGCAAGCGCAAGCGGATGATCCAGTAAACCGCCGAGTCGACGAGTTCACGCCAGGACGTCTCATCGTATTGGATGCTCCGCTTGCGGGAGCATGACGATGGACCGCCGGTCAAGCCCGGCGGTGACCGCGCGGGCGTCATGCGCCCCGATCGCAGATGATCCTTCAATGTGCGGTGGTCTGCCGCGTCCGGCCGCGCATGCTCGCCGCTCGGCGTCCGCCCCCGCGACGCTCAGCCGTCCCAGCTCACCGTGCCGGCGTCCCACTTCGCCTTGAACTTCGTCGCCTTGCGAATCAGTTCGTCGAGCGCGGACACCGGGCGTCCGTCGGGATTGGCCTTGCAATAGTCGAGCACGCCGTTGAGCACCTTGCTTTCGTCGAGCGTGGTGATGTCGACATGTTTGCCTTCGGCCTCGAGCAGCGAAACATTAGCGGCGCTCACATAGCCCTGCGCCCATGAATAGAGCATCAGGTTGACCGGGTTGTTGAGGCCCTCGGCCGGCTTGAGGTCGGCGATGAGCTTGGCGCAGGTCGACGCGCCGATCCCCTGGGTGACCAGCGGCTCCGCCTGGCTCTCGGCGGCGAACCCGGCGCAAAGGCTCAGGCCGGCGAGGGCGAGCGCGACGCAAGTCCGACTTAGTTTCATGGGACAAGGCCTCCCTTCCGACAGGGCCGTGCGCGGCTGCCGTTTCATGCCGACGTCGCGCTCCCGAGGGAACGAGCTCTCGGCATGGTTGCCGAAGAGTAACGAATTCCTCGGGCGCGACCAAGCGCAAGCTGGAGCCGACGGCGAGAGCGGCAGGCGCAGCACGTCCACGCCGCGCGCGCGGCCGCGTGGTCGAGGCGCGCGGGCGCGGGCGCGCGGGGATGGCGGCGGCCGAGCCGTTCGGCCATAATGCCGGGGCACGGGAAAGGCGGGAACGGAGGACGACGCGCCTGGAATGAGGGGCCGTTATGCCTGAGTTTGATTTCGGGACCGAAACGCTGTCGGTCATGACCTGGGTTGCGGGAGGCCTCGCGGCGCTCCTGCTGGCCGCGGCGGTGTTTGCGTGGCGCAGAACGCCGGGCCTCACGGCGATTGCGGCTGTTCTCGCGCTTGCGCTGGCCGGCGGCGCGGCATTTCTGCTTCTGCGCGACCGGGTCCAGCTGGAGAACCGCGCCGAACGGCAGGCCTTCGCCCGCCGCGCCGACGAACTTGCCGCCCGCGCGATCACGCCCAACAGCCCGCTTGCTTGCCTCAATGCCCGCGCCGGACCGACAGTCGAGAGCGCTTGCGAGGCGCTGATATTCGGCCGGCCGGAAACGGTCGCGGCGGCCGTCTCCTATGTCGCGGCAAAGGTCGCGCTCGTCTCCGACGGCGCTGCGGCTGCCGGCGGCGACGCTGCTGCTGCCGGCACGGCGGTCGCCGCGCTCCAGCGCGAGCTCGAAGCCGACCGGTTCGGCATCGTCGCGCATGTGCTCGCCGTGAGCTTCGCCTGCGACGCCGACCGCTGCGCCGCCTTCGCGTTGGTCGCGGATCCGGCTCAGATCAGGACGAATTTGCGGGAGCGCACCTTCGATCGCCTGGTGGCGCGCCATGCGGCGACCTGGCCGTCGGGCGAGCATAAGCCCGCGGTGTCGGAAACCGCTCCGCTACGCGGCGCGGCGCCCCTTCCGTCCTCGCCGCCGCTGGTCGCCAAGCCGCTGTCGCCGGGGCAGGATTTCCCCTCGGCCGCCTCGATTCCACCGGTCAGCATCATGACGCCGGAACCCCCGCGCCCGCCGGAGCCCGCTGCTGCGGGCGGCGACGGACCGGCGGCCCAACCGTCCGCGCCGCGCAAGCCGGCGGCGGCGCCGCCGCTGCCGCGTCCTGCGCCGCGGACCTCGACCGGGCCCGTTTCGATCGCGCCCCCGCGCCCTTCCGCTCCCGCCGCCTCCACCAACGCGCCCGGCCAGAACTGAAAGCAGACGCGAGGACGATGACGCTGTCCTCAAGCTCTGCGTCGGCTGCGGCAGCGTGAGCGATCTCGAAGCCTGGGTCCGCGAGACGCTGAAGGCCAAGCGCAAAGGCGGCGCGCGGGAGCATGTGCATACGACGCGCATGATGCCCAAGCGCTCGTCCGATCTGCTCGCCGGCGGATCGCTCTACTGGGTCATTCGCGGCGAGATTTCCTGCCGGCAGCGCTTGCTCGCGGTTCGCCCCGTGGTGGATCGCGACGGCGTCGGCCGCTGCGCTTTCGTGCTCGAGCCCGCGGTCGTCCTGGTCGAGCCGCGCCCGTTCCGCGCCTTTCAGGGCTGGCGCTATCTTGCCGCGAAGGACGCTCCGCGCGACCTCGATCGCGCGGCCCCGGGCGCGCGCGACATGCCGGAAGCGCTGCGCCGCGAGCTGCGCGAACTCGGTCTCTTGTAAGTCCCCTCCAGCCGTGTGTCCGAGCTTGGCCGGGATCGGCGCAAGCCCACATCACACGCCGATATTGTCGATGAGGCGCGTCTTGCCGAGGCGAGCGGCGACAAGAAGCCGGATCGGCCCGTCGGCGCGGGACTCGATCGGCGCAAGCGTCTCGGCGTGGCGCGCGGCAAGATAATCGACGACGAAGCCCGTGCGCTCGAGTTCGGCCGCCCCGTCCGTCGTCGCCGCCGCGATCGGCTGGCCGTCCACAATCCGCGTCGCACATTCGCGTAAGACGCGGTGCAGCGAGGGCGCGCGCGACCGCTCTTCGGCCGAGAGATAGACGTTGCGGGACGAGAGAGCGAGCCCATCCCGCTCGCGCGTGGTCGGAGCGCCAATGACTTTCACGCGCAGATCGAAATCGGCCGCCGTCCGCGTCACGACCTTGAGCTGCTGATAATCCTTTTCCCCGAACACGGCGATGTGCGGGCGCACCTGGGTGAACAGTTTCGTCACGACCGTCGCGACGCCGCCGAAGAAGTGCGGCCTGAACTTGTCTTCGAGTCCGGCCGTCGCCGGCCCGTCCGGCGTCACGCGCGTCGCGAAACCGGGTGGATACATGACCTCCGCGGTCGGCGCCCAGACGAGGTCGACGCCGAGCGCGCGCAGCGCCGCGAGGTCGGTGGCGACCGTCCGGGGATAGCTCGCGAAGTCCTCGTGCGGCGCGAACTGAGCCGGATTGACGAAGATCGAAACCACCACGCGGCGCGCTTTCGTCTGTGCGAGACGCACGAGCGCGAGATGGCCCGCATGCAGCGCGCCCATTGTGGGGATGAGCGCGATCTGTCCGACCTGCGCCCGGAAGCGGGCGGTCGCACGATCGAGGGCTTCGAGCGTGCGCGCGACAAATGGCTGGTGCGGCATCGTGAAGTGTCTCCGCGGCCGCGTGGACGAACCAGTGTTGCTCGCGCGAGGCGGCAGTTCGTCACTCGGCGCTGATAGCCGAGAGATAGCTTGACCGCGCCGGGTCATCAATCCTTCGACCCCGGAGGCTGGCCGTGGGGGTTGACTCCGCGGCGGGCGGCTTTGACCCACCATGCCCCGGCGGGGTAACGCCGCTGCGGGCGCAGCCCGTTTCCGCGGACCGCCTTAGGGCCGAAGTTCATGGTCCCGCCATTGCGAAGCGCGACCCGCGCGGCCACTTTATATGACGAAAAGGAGATGCGAATTAGCAATGGCGAAGACCCCCGACAGCGCGCCTGTCCCGAGCGGGCGCTCGCAGGAGCCCGCCACCAGCTCGAACCGGACGGACATCGACGCCTTCCTCACGAAGGTGCGCGGCCTCCGGGTTGCGCAGACGTCGGGGAGGCGTGGACGGCTGATTTTTGCGCTCGACGCGACCATGAGCCGCCAGCCGACCTGGGATACCGCCTGCCGGCTGCAGGCGGCCATGTTCAACGAGGCGGCGGCCGTCGGCGGGCTCGACGTTCAGCTCGTCTATTTCCGCGGCTTGGGCGAGTGCCGCGCCTCGCGTTTCGTGTCCGACCCGCGCGCGCTCGCCAGCCTGATGGAAAAGATCGACTGCCGCGGCGGCCATACCCAACTTTCCAAGGTGCTCGCGCATGCGCGCCGCGAGACGGAGATGACGAAGGTCCAGGCGGTGGTCTTCGTCGGCGACGCGATGGAGGAGGCGATCGACGAGCTGTGCGCCAAGGCGGGCGAACTCGGCTTGCGCGGCGTCCCCGTCTTCATGTTTCAGGAAGGGCACGATCCGGTCGCGGAGAACGCTTATCGCGAGATCGCGCGCCTGTCGCGGGGAGCCTATTGCCGGTTCAATCCCGGTGCGGCGCATGAACTCGGCGAATTGCTGCGCGCCGTCGCCGCCTATGCGAGCGGCGGTCTCAACGCGCTTGGTCGGCTCGCGGCTGACAAGAACAGTCCGGCGGTCCGTCTGCTGGAGCAAATGAAATAATCATGCCGACGATCCTGCTCGGGCTCGCCGCATTGCTCATCCTGCTGTGGGCGGTCAAGGCGCTGGCTCGCGCCGATCCCAAAGGAGTGGTTCGCGGGGCGCGATTGGCGAGCGGCGTCGCCGCGCTCGGCAGCGCGGCGTTTCTTGTCGCGCGCGGCCAGGTGTCGATCGGCGTTCCCCTCGGCTTGACGGGACTGGGCCTGCTTGGCTGGCTTCCGTTCGGTTCGGCGTCATTCGGTCGGCGCACGGAGAAAACGGGCGGCCAGGTTTCGCGGGTCCGCTCCGCCTTCCTCGAAATGGAACTCGACCACGACAGCGGCGCGATGCGCGGCCGCGTTCTCGCCGGCCGATTCGCCGGGGCGCCGCTTGAGACGCTCGACCTGCCGACGCTCATCGCGCTGCTGGGCGAGATCGACGAGGAGAGTCAGGCGCTGCTAGCCGCTTATCTTGACCGCCGCAGTCCCCGCTGGCGTGAGGACGCGCAACCGGGTGCGGCAGCGGGGGAGGTTGGCACGGCTCGATCCGGCAAAATGACGGAAGAGGAGGCTTACAAGATCCTTGGCCTTGAGCCGGGGGCGAGCACGGAGGAGATCGGACGCGCTCATCGTGTCCTGATGAAGAAATTGCATCCCGACCAAGGGGGGTCGACGTATCTCGCGGCCCGCGTCAATCAGGCCAAGGACGTGCTGCTTCGCCGTCATCTCTGACTCCAACGCACTCATGGCACTCGCACGACCACCTGAATTGACCAGCGTGGGCGCGCATTCACACAACGATAACCCTACCGACGGAAACTACGCCGAATGCCTTAACGCTTGGTTTGCGCCGCGCGGCACGGCGCCGCGCTCCGCGCGCCTCCGGCCGCTCCCTGGCACGAGGAGAAGCAGGATGGCGCGCGGGCGCCGCGAAAGTTTATGGGGTGTGGTTAGTTCTTTTCCCCGCCAGCTCCTGCGGCCGGTGCGGCCGCGGGAGCAATTCCGCCGGGGAGAGCGGGGAGGGCGCATTGCGGCGCCCTCGCAGAGCAGACGCCATTAGTTCTTCAGCGTCATGCAGGCGAAGTCGTTGCGCTTGAGGTACTTGCAGGCGGCTTCGGCCTCGTCCTTCTCAAAGCCGGCGAAGCGTGCGCGGAAGAAGGTCCGGTTGTCCTTCACGACGGTCTCGGTGAAGGCGTCCGCGCGGGCGAGGAGATGCTTCGCCTTGGTCTGGGCCGAGCTCAGCCGATCCTTGGCTTCGCGCTCCGCCTCGAAGGCGCCGACCTGGATGACCCAGCCGCTATGCACCACCTTGCGGGGGGCCGACTGTTCGCTCGCGCCGGCGGTTTCGGTCGGGGCCGGCCCAGAAACGGCCATCGTGGGCTCCGCGGAAGCGACCTGGATCGGAGCGGGGACCGGTGCGGAAGCGGTGGGCGCCGCCAAGGCGACCTGGACCGGAGCCGGAGCGGGAACCGTAATCGTGGGCGCGGCCGAGGCGGCCTGGACCGGAGCCTGGGCCGGAGCGGCTGCCGCGGGTGACGCAGCGACCGCCTGGATCGGCGTGGCGGGCGCGACCGCCGGCTTGCCGGAGGCGGGCTCGGCCGCGGCTGCTGCCTGGGCGGCCGGCGCAGCCGGCTGGGCGCGGGTGGCGGGAGTTTCGGCGGCCTTGGTCGCAACGGTCTGTGCGGGTTGCGCGGCTGCCTTCGGCGCGGCCGGTTCGTCCTTCACCGCCACGACCGGCAGATGGGCGAGGGGCGGCGTCAGAGACGCGGTCTGCACGCCATTGAGCTTCACCTTGATCGTCCTGACCGCGATCGGCTTGATCGGGTCGACGGCGCCGGACCCGGCCTTCGGGGCGGGCGCTGCAGGCGCGCGCTCGCTGCGGCTGGAATTGATCGGCGTTGCCGGCATCGGCGCGGCGGCGCTGGGTGGGGCGGCGGCGCTGGTCGGCACGGCGTGCGAAGCATCGCCGGCGGAGGCCGCGGCCGTGGGTGCAGTCTCGACCTCGCCATCGTGCGCTTCGGCGATCATCGGGGCGGTGCGGCCGGCCGAGGCATCGGCGATGTGCTTCTCGAGCAGGCTGCGCATGCGGGCGTCGCGTGCGCCGCCCGAACTGCCGCCGAGAACTACCGCGACGAGACTGCGGTTGCTGCGCTTCATCGAGGCGACGAGATTGAATCCGGAGGCGTTGACATAGCCGGTCTTGATGCCGTCGACCCCCTGCACCGAACCGAGCAGGTGGTTGTGATTGCCCATTGTCTTGCCGCGGAACGTGAACGACTTGGTCGAGAAATAGCGGTACTGGCGCGGGAAACGGTCCTGGATCGCGCGGCCGAGCAGCGCCTGGTCGCGGGCCGTCGTGACCTGGTCGCGGTCGGGCAGGCCGGACGCGTTCATGTACACCGTGCGGCTCATGCCGAGGGCGCGCGCCTTGCGCGTCATCAGCTTGGCGAACTCTTCCTCGTCGCCGGCGAGCGCCTCGGCGATCACCACGGCGGCGTCATTCGCCGACTTCGTGACCAGGCCGCGAATCGCGTCCTCGGCCGTGATCGTGTCGCCCGCCTTGAGGTCGAGCTTGGTCGGCGACTGCGCGGCGGCATGCGCGGAGACCTTGAGCGGCGTGTCCGGCTTGATCTTGCCTGCCTCGATCCGCTCGAACAGGAGATAAAGCGTCATGATCTTGGTGAGAGAAGCGGGATGCCGGATTCCGTCGGCGTCTGCGGCATGCAGCACGCCACCCGAATTGGCGTCCACCACGATCGCCGAATAGGGCGGGTTGTAGCCGCCGCCTTTCTTGGCAGAGCGCCTCTTGCCTTTCGCGTCAGCCGAATCGACAGCCAGCGCGAGCGCCGCGACGCCAGCGAGAAAACCTACGATGATTGTGCGAAATCGCCGTGATTTTCCGAATGTCCGGAGCATTGTGTCCCCTCGTCGATCGGTCGCGTTGGCGCACGCCGACATCCCCGTAAGTTCTTGTTGGCCGACCGCTCCCCTGTGCCAAACTCGCGGCGGCTCACGATTTCGTTACCAACGAATTCGGGCGCTACCGAGACGGAGCAATACGGTAAAGTACGGGGGCATGGTTGCCGGCGAGTTAACAAAGCATTGAATTAACGTAGGAATTCAACCGGCATTTCGCGGTGCGGCAAGTTTGGCTTGCCTTTTTGTGCGGTGCAATATATTCTTAAACCGGATTCTAAGCATGGGCGTGATCACGAAATCGATCACGGGTTAGTTTTGCGTGTTTTAAAGCCCCTCAATCGGGAGATTCCCAATGTTCAATTCCCTCGACGACCTGACGAAATGCAACAAGGAGAATGTGGACGCGGCAATGAAATCGCTGGGTGTCATCTCCAACGGCGTCCAGGCGATCGCCGCCGGAGCAGCGGATTATTCCAAGAAGTCGTTCGAGCAAGGCACCGAGGCGCTGGAAAAGCTGCTCGGCGCCCGTTCGCTGGAAAAAGCGATGGAGGTCCAATCCGACTATATCAGGACGGCCTACGAGTCCTTCATCGCCGAGTCGAATCGCGTCAGCGAGCTGTGCGCAGACGTCGCCAAGGAAGTCTACAAGCCGTTCGAGACCTATGTCGGCAAGATGCCGGCATTGCCCTACGGACAGGCGAGCAGCTGAACGGCGAATCCGGGCGGCCGCGCTCCGACGCAGGCCGCTTTCGCCTTGACCGGAGCTCGGCCGCAAACGGCTCCGCGCATCGTCGCAACCCGAAAGCCTTCCTCGCAAGGAGGGCTTTTTGTTTGATCGGACTTGTGGGTTGGCGCATGTCCGGCCGCTTCGCCGTAATCCGGTTTGCCGAGATCGCGAAGATCGGATCAAACAAACTCCGGCAGGCGATGTGGCTTGGGTACTGCCGCCGAATCCGGAATTGACGTCCCTGCCAGCTGACGTTGCCGTCGGTCACGATGTGAGAGGGCGACGTGGTCCACCGCCACGTCCGGCTTTGCTCGGCGATGGTTAACCCGAAGGAACCGCGACACCTTCGGCTAGCGCCGTCGCTCACGGTGCGCAGACAGCGTCCGCGTCGGCAAAGGCAGTCCGAGGGAGTCCGGCGTGACGCCGCCGTCTGCTGCGCGACATCGGGCTCTTGCTTGCGCGCAGTTCCGTCCTAGATGAAAAGCAAAGAGCGGCGGCGCCCGCGTGCCGGTCACGGGCAATCGGCTTGAGCAGGCTGAGTTGCACCCGTCGAACGGGATGAGTCGCATCCGTCAGTAGGCGTTGGATGACGCCGAACTTTTCGTCTCTGGACTCGACCTGCCGAACTTTCGCCGACTTCAATCAGTGTCCTGTGAGCCGCCGTCACGGGTTCGGTCGGCGGTGGAACTCACTGCGAAGCTCAGACTTTCCCGGACGAAGAGCCGCCGCGTGGCTCGTGGTCGAGTAGCCAAACAAATGGTCGCCTGTTATTTTAGCTCGAACGGCGCCTCGCCCTGCGCGATAACGGCGGGCCTGCTTGCCCGGGTGGGCTCCAGCACTGCACTCGTCTCGAAGCCATGAATGTCGACAGTCGCCACGCCCCATCCGTCATCCGCCCAACGAGCGATTCGTTCCGCCCGCGGCTTGCGAATGGCGACCGCAAACGGCCCAAGGACCCGAACGCGCCGGGCACCGCAGTCATCACAAAGACGAAACCGCAGACCAAACGGCCGAACCTTTATAGGGTGCTGCTACTTAACGATGACTACACGCCGATGGAATTCGTCGTGCATGTATTGGAGCGTTTTTTCAACAAGGACCGGGAGACGGCGACGAGGATCATGCTGCATGTCCATCATCACGGGATCGGCGAGTGCGGCGTCTTCACCTATGAAGTGGCCGAGACCAAAGTGACGCAGGTGATGGACTTTGCGCGCAAACACCAGCATCCTCTTCAATGCGTGATGGAGAAGAAGTGACTTGGGGGCGCACCAACTCAGAAATGGGACGAGACACTGATGCCCACCTTCTCGCGTAGCCTGGAGCAATCGCTCCACCGGGCGCTGGCTTTGGCGAACGAGCATCGCCATGAATACGCGACGCTCGAGCACCTGCTGCTCTCCCTGATCGACGACCAGGATGCCGCCGCCGTCATGCGCGCTTGCAATGTCGACGTCGAGAAGCTGCGGCGCAACCTTATCGCCTATGTCGATTCGGAATTGGACAACCTGGTCACCGAAGGATCGGAGGATTCCAAACCGACCGCCGGTTTCCAGCGCGTCATCCAACGCGCGGTGATTCACGTTCAGTCCTCCGGCCGCGAGGAGGTCACCGGCGCCAATGTCCTGGTCGCGATCTTTGCCGAGCGCGAGAGCCACGCCGCCTATTTCCTGCAGGAGCAGGAGATGACCCGCTACGACGCGGTCAACTATATCAGTCACGGAATCGCGAAGCGCCCGGGATTGACCGAGGCGCGCCCGGCGCGCGCGGCGGACGAAGATGCCGAATCGGGCAAGTCGCAGGACGACAGCAAGAAAAAGGGCGATGCTCTGGAAGCTTATTGCGTCAATCTCAACAAGAAGGCGCGGGACGGCAAGATCGATCCGCTGATCGGGCGCGATATCGAAATCAGCCGCACCATCCAGGTGCTGTGCCGACGCCAGAAGAACAATCCGCTGTTCGTCGGCGATCCCGGCGTCGGCAAGACGGCGATCGCCGAGGGGCTCGCCCGGCGAATCGTCCATGGCGATGTCCCCGATGTGCTCAAAGGCGCGACAGTGTTTGCCCTCGATATGGGCACGCTGCTCGCCGGCACGCGCTATCGCGGCGATTTCGAGGAGCGGCTGAAGCAGGTCATCAAGGAGATCGAGGCCTACCCCAACGCGATCATGTTCATCGACGAGATCCATACGGTGATCGGCGCCGGCGCAACCTCCGGCGGCGCGATGGACGCGTCCAATCTGCTGAAGCCCGCGCTCGCCGCCGGCACCGTCCGCTGCATCGGCTCGACGACCTACAAGGAGTACCGGCAGTACTTCGAGAAGGATCGCGCGCTCGTCCGCCGCTTCCAGAAGATCGACGTCAACGAGCCGACGGTCGCCGATTCGATCGAGATCCTCAAAGGCCTGAAGCCCTATTTCGAGGACTACCACAAGCTCAAATATACGAACGAAGCGATCAAGGCCGCCGTCGAA
>DASUPI010000469.1:0-2350 GCA_036281135.1 Rhodoplanes sp.
CATCAGCGCGGCGATCCGCTTGATGAGTTCGGACACGCCCTGCAGCGCCATCAAGGAAAACCCGACGGGCAGAAGCAGCTTGACCGGCCAGCGGATCAGGCCGCCCGCATTGGACGAGGTCTCATTGATCGACCAGGAATCGAGAAACCAGAACCAGGTGAAGTAGATCAGGATCGCGCAGATGGGCAGCAGGAAGAAGACCGTCCCGAAGACATCGATCCACAGCCGCGTGCGCTGCGACGCCATGCCGTACAACAAGTCCACGCGGACATGCTCGTTGAGTTTGAGCGTGAAGGGCGCGCCCAACAGAACCATTCCCGCGAACATGTACCACTGCGCCTCGAGCAGGGCGTTCGCGTTGGCGCCGTACCATTCCACGCCGAGCTGAATGGTACGGAATTGCGGAACGGTGCGGCCGAGATACAGCAACCCGTTCAGGCCGTAACGAACCGCTGCATTCGCGGCGCTGACCAGGCAGGCGAACAGCACGAGGAAGTTCGCGATCGTGCCGAATTGCTCGTTGATCCGGTCGATGATGCGGCTGAGCTTGAGAACTGCGGTCAACGCCTCCTCCGCCATCGGCTCCCGCCGAGCGGCGGCGCATCCGGCGCGACCCGCTGTTCCCCTGTGCAGCAGACCGCCTGGTTATTCTTGTGCCGGCAAGATAAGCCGCACGGCCTGCAGCGCGCAACGGAAACTTGGATTTTGGCGCGCCCTCATCCTGAGGAGCGGGCGTGATCCCGCATCTCGAAGGATGCGAAGCTGCTTATGGTTCGAGACGCCGTGCTGCGCACGGCTCCTCACCATGAGGGAAATCGGTCAGCCGCCGGTCACGCTCATATGGCGGGCAAGCGCGGGGCGCTTGCGGCGACGGTCGATAACGAAGTCGTGGCCCTTCGGCTTGCGCGCGATCGCTTCGTCGATCGCCGCATAGAGCAGGTCATTGCCCTCAGAGGCGCGCAGGGGACTGCGCAGATCGGCCGCATCCTCCTGGCCGAGGCACATGAACAGCGTTCCCGTGCAGGTCACCCGCACGCGGTTGCAGGATTCGCAGAAATTGTGGGTGAGCGGCGTGATGAAGCCGAGCCGTCCGCCGGTTTCCGCGACTCTCACATAGCGCGCGGGCCCACCCGTACGATAGTCGATTTCGTCGAGCGTAAAGCGCTCGGCGAGACGGGCGCGGACCAACGAGAGCGGCAGATACTGATCGAGGCGCATCTCGCCGATTTCGCCAAGCGGCATCACCTCGATCAAGGTGAGGTCCATGCCTTCGCCGTGCGCCCAAGTGAGCAGCTGCGGCAGCTCGTCCTCGTTCACCCCTTTGAGGGCGACGGCGTTGATCTTGATCGCGAGCCCCGCGCGCCGCGCTGCGGCGATGCCCCGCAGGACCTGATCGAGTTCGCCCCAGCGGGTGATGACCCGAAACTTGTCGGCGTCGAGCGTATCGAGGGAGACGTTGATCCGCCGGACGCCGCAGGCGGCGAGCTCGGCGGCGTATTTGTCGAGCTGCGAGCCGTTGGTGGTGACGGTCAGTTCCTCGATCGCGCCAGTCGCGAGATGGCGCGAGAGCGACGAGAACAGCGCCATGATACCGCGCCGCACCAAAGGCTCGCCGCCGGTCAGGCGAAGCTTGCGCACCCCCTTGGCGACGAAGGCCAAGCACAGCCGATCGAGTTCCTCAAGGGTGAGAATGTCGGCCTTCGGCAGGAAGGTCATGTGCTCCGACATGCAATAGACGCAGCGGAAATCGCAGCGATCGGTGACGGAGACCCGGACATAGGTGATTGCGCGCCCAAACGGATCGACCAGCGGAGCAGATTGAACCGAGGCGACCCGTTCGAACTCCATGGCTCCTCCACCATGTTCTTGTTGTTTGCAGGCATACCGGCCGCCTACCGAGGATCCGAGGCCGCCAGTCGCGACTGTTTCTTCGCGTCAGAGCGCAATATAATGCTTGGCTCTCCAAATAGGGAGACCATTCGCCGCGGCCTCATGCGGCGTGACGGCGCGCCATCCACCGAACCGAGCAAGCAAGCCCATGAGCGTAGAGACCGAGCCGAGACCCTGGCCGACCGAGTTGCGCCTGCGCAAGAGCGGCCATGCGCTGCTGGTGAGCTTCGATACAGGCGAGACGTTCGAGCTGCCGGCGGAGCTATTGCGGGTGCGCAGCCCGAGCGCCGAGGTCCAGGGTCATTCACCGGCGGAACGAAAAACCGTGCCAGGCAAGCGCGACGTCGCCATCATCGAGGTGCATCAGGTCGGCAATTACGCCGTCCGGCTCGTGTTCGACGACCTGCACGGAAGCGGCATCTTCACCTGGGAGTACTTCCACGACTGCGGGCACAATCTC
>DASUPI010000470.1:0-4493 GCA_036281135.1 Rhodoplanes sp.
TTACCGCACCGGCTTCGAGACTGAAGCAAGCCGCCTGATGGGCGCGCCGGTGCGCATCTCCGGGCCGATCGAGGCGCGGCTCCTGCCCACGCCCTCACTCGTTCTGCACAGCGTGGAGTCGTCGTCCGGCGACACGGCCATCTCCACTCGTGCGCTGCGGTTCGAACTCGCGCTTGGTCCGCTGATGCGCGGGGAATGGCGCGTCAGCGAGCTGACGATCAGCGAACCGCGTGTCCGCATCGGCGTCGATTCCGCGGGCCGCCTGCAAGCCCCTCCGATCGGAAACGGGATCGATCCGGATCGGCTCGCCATCGAACGGCTGACGGTCGAGCGCGGGCGCGCCGTGCTCCGCGACGGCTCGGGCGGTACGGCCCTGACGCTCGACGGATTTTCGTTCGAGGGCGAACTGCGGTCCCTCGCCGGCCCCGTTCGCGGGGAAGGCTCGTTCGTCTCGGCCGACGGTCCCTATCGCTTTCGTATTGTTTCCGGCCGCCGCGCCGAGGACGGCGTGAAGCTGCGCGTGAGCCTCGAAGGCGTCGATCGGCCCCTGCTCGCGGAAGCCGACGGCGTCGTGCGGATCGACAAAGCGAGCCCGAGCTACGAGGGCGCGCTCACGGTGGCGCGGCCGGCCGGCGCGGCGCTATCCGGCGGGCGGACGCTCGTCGGCGAGCCATGGCGGCTGACGACGCAGGTGAAGGCAGACCCGCGCCGCGTGCTCGCCGAGCAGATCGAATTTCAGTATGGGCCGGAGGACCGCCCGTTCCGCCTGTCGGGAAAAGCGGATGTCGCCCTCGGCGCCGACCGGCATTTCGCGGCTTCGCTCGCCGGACGCCAGATCGATCTCGACCGGGTGGTCGGCGCGCCTGAAGCGGGCCGCCGCTCGCCGGCGTCGGCGCTGCTCGCCACCGTGCGGACCCTGTTCGAGGGGGCGCGCGCGCCCATGCGGGGGAGACTAGACCTCGATGTCGACGCGCTCACGGTCGGCGGCGCAGCCCTGCAAAGCGTGCAAGGCAAGATCGGCGTCGACAGCGATCAATGGGATATCGAGACGCTCGAATTCCGCGCGCCCGGCTTGACCCAGGTGCGCCTGAGCGGCCGGCTCGAGGCGCGCCGAAGCGGCCTCGAATTCGCCGGCCCTGCCAGCATCGAGTCGCATGATCCGCGAGCGCTGTGGTCCTTCGTCGAAGGCGACGGGGATCGGCTCCGCGGCCCGGTGGCGCCGCTCCACGCGAGCGGCGATCTCATCGTCGGCGATCAAGCGATCACCGTCGATCGACTCAAGGCGGAAATCGACCACAAGCAGATCGAAGGACGCATCGCCTATGCGCCGGCAGGTCCGGGCGGTCCCGCCCGGCTCGACGCCGCGCTTCGCGCGGACGAGATCGATCTCGAAAACGCGATCGCGATCGCCACCGGCGCATTCGCGGGCGCCAAGCTTGAATGGCCGCGCAACGTGGCGCTCGCGCTCTCGATGGGCAAGGTCAGCTACGCCGACGTCGAAGCGAGCCGGGTCGAAGCGAAGCTCAAGCTGGACGCGAGCGGGCTGACGGTCGAGCGCTTGTCCGTCGCCGATCTCCGCGGCGCCAGCGTCAAGGCGACCGGGTTGATCGACACATCCTCCGCCTCGCCGCAGGGAGTCGCTTCGCTCTCGCTCACGGCTGCGCGCTCCGACGGACTGATCGCGCTGCTTGGCCGTTTCGCGCCGCCTGCCGCCGACGAGATCAAGCGGTATGGCGGGCAGCTGGGCCCCGCCGAATTGCGGGCCCGGCTCGAAGTAGGGCCGGCCAAGCCGGAGCCGGCGAGTTCAGGCCGCGCGGGCCCGGCGAGCCAGGCGAGACTGGCGATCGACGGCAAGCTCGGCGCGGTGCGGCTGACCATGGTGGCGAGCGGGACCGGCGATCCCGCCGCGCTCGCCGCGGCCAAAGTGAAGATCGACGGATCGCTCGAAGCCGACGACGGCAAGGTGCTCGCCACGCTTGTCGGGCTCGACCGCGTGGCGGCGATCGATCCGCGGCCTGCCACGATCTCGCTCGCCGGAAACGGCCCGCTCGATGGCGATGTCGTATTCGAGCTGCGCCTTACGGCAAGCGGGCTCGCGGCGTCCGGCGCGGGCACCGCTCGGCGCGACAAGGGCGAACTGCGCGGCGTCGCCAATCTGGCGCTGACCGCTACGGACGTGCGACCCCTCCTGAACGCGGCTGCGCCGGCGGCCCTGCCGCTCGCATTCGAGAGCCGGCTCGCATTTGCCGGCCGGGCGCTCACCTTTGAGGACATCAAGGGCCGGATCATGGGCGCGGGAGTCGGGGGCCGCGTCAGCCTCCGGCTCGCTTCGCCGCTCGCGATCGACGGCCGCATCCAGGCGACCGACATGGATGCGGCGCAGGTCATCGCGGCGGTGATCGGCGTTCCGCGGCGCGCGCCCGCGCGCGACCAGGCGGCCGGCTGGCCGGCCGAGCCGTTCGGCCGTCCGCTATTCGACGATGTCAAAGGCGGCATAAGCTTCGAAGCCGGGCGCGTTGCGCTCCTGCCCGGACTCGCAGCGCAGGATCTGAAAGGCCGCGCGAGCTTCGACGGCTCCTCTCTCGCGCTCGATGAACTCACGGCGCGCGTTGCGGGCGGCCCTCTGACCGCCAGTGCCGCCTTCCGGCTTACCCCCGAAGGCCTGTCCGCGCGTGCGCGCCTCGATCTAGCGAAGGGCGACCTTGCCCAGATCACGTTCGGCCGCAGCAAGCCGCCGGCTTCGGGCGGCGTGTCCCTGTCCGTCGAGATCGATGGGACGGGGAGAAGTCCGGCCGCGTTAGTCGGCGCGCTGCAGGGGAACGGAACGCTGTCGGCGGAAGGCGTGCAGATCGCCGGTCTCGATCCCAAGGCGATCGACGCCGCCATCCGCGCGTCCGAGCGCGGTCTGGCGCCCGACGGGCTTTCGGCCTATCTCGGTCCGGCCCTCGATGCGGGGCGGCTTGTCCTCCCCTCGGCCTCGACCGGGATCGCCATCCTCGATGGGCGGATTAGGCTCGTGCCGGTGGTCGTCGGCGTGGGCGGGGCGGAGCTCGCGGTCGCGGGGACCCTCAGTCTCGCCGACAATGACCTCGACGCGCGGTTCACGCTCTCAGGCGAGCCGCGCGAGGAGATGAAAGGGCGTCGTCCGGAAATCTCCGTCTTGCTGACCGGGCCTCTCTCGGCCCCGAAACGCGAGATAGACACCGCCGAGCTCGTCAGCTTCGTCACCCTGCGGGCGGTCGAACGCGAGTCCAGGCGCGTCGAAGCGGCCGAGCGGGAGGCGAGGCGGCGCGACGAAGCGGCCGCGGCCGAGCACGCCGAGCGTGAGCGCGTGGAGCGGGAGCGCGCCCTGCAACGAACGGAGCCGGATCGGATCGAGCGCGCGATCCCGGAGGGCGTGGATGCCGGCCAGGGCGAGACGGGGTCCGCAGTGTCCGAACGTGCGCCGCAACTGCCGGCGGCCGTCGTTATCAAGCCGCAGCCGGTGAAACCCGCGACGGCCTCTCCCCCGGCAAAGCCCGCCCAGGCGGCTCCGCCGCCCCGGCCGGCCCCGCCGAACAGATCGTTCTGGGACGAGTTTTTCGGGCGGCCGTAAAACGCGCTGGCGCTGGTCTGATTGCCGGGTCGGGATTACCCGGCGCGCATTGCCGGCTGGGCGACCCCGTCATGGGCGGGAGGAGAGGCGGCGCGGGCGCTGTTCCCGCGGTAGTGGTCCAGCACGAACAGGCGGATCGCCGACGACAGATTCCCGTGCTGACGCTCGGTATCGATGGTCAACACGATATCTGAAAGCGTCGTGTGACGACTTCCGGCGATCTCCTTCAATCCCTTCCAGAATGCATCTTCGAGGCTCACGCTCGTCTTGTGGCCTGCAATCACGATCGAGCGCTTCACGACTGGCGACTTCATAACCATCTCCCGTATCGATCCGGTGTCGGTCGAGACCGCGGTTGGCCCTCTCGATCGGCCTCAAGCCGCTTTCGTCAGCCTTCGACGTCTCTTCCCAAATGAACCCGGTTCCCGGCTGCGCGTTCCGCGGCCTTTTGCCTTTTGGTGCTTTTTCGGGATGCGGGGAGGGCCCTGAGACAACCGGCTGTTCTGCTCCGCCGAAGCGGTCAGCCCGGCCGCGTCATCGCGTGCGGGTGCACGATGCGATCGAATTCCTCGGCCGTGACATGACCGAGCCGGACCGCTTCCTCGCGCAGCGTCGTGCCCTTCGCGTGCGCCGTCTTGGCGATTTCCGCCGCCTTCTCGTAGCCGAGCTTGGGCGCGAGCGCCGTCACCAGCATCAGGGACTGCTGCATGAGCGCGGCGATCCGCTCTTCGTTGGGACGTATGCCGGCGACGCAGTAATCGGTGAAGGAACGCGCCGCGTCGGCGAGCAGGCGCACCGACTGCAGGAAGGCGAACGCGATCACCGGCTTGAACACGTTGAGCTCGAAATGCCCCTGGCTCGCCGCCGCGGTGATCGTGGTCTCGTTGCCGAACACGCG
>DASUPI010000471.1:0-10701 GCA_036281135.1 Rhodoplanes sp.
GAGCTTCACCGTCGCGCCGGCGGCGTTCATGTCGGCGAGAATCGATTCGATGCTGATCCCGTCCCGCTTCACCTCGCCCTCGGTCCAGATCTGGGCGTCGACCGGGATGATGTAGGATTGCTTGCCGCTCTGGATGCCATAGCCGCTGAAGAAGACGAGCGCAGTCGAGCCCTGCTTGATCTTCGCCTTGAAGCTGCCGAGCAGCGCACGCAGCTTCTGCTTGCTGACATCTTCACCGGTGATCACGTCGAAGTCGGCGCGCCGCAACTCTTCCGCGATCGCCTTGACGTCCTTGGTCGGCTGTGCGAGCGGCTTGTCGTCATCCGGGTAGGTGGCGTTGCCGACCACCAGCGCGACCCGGCTTCCGGCGCCGGCGCTTCCTTGCGCAACGCGGAAAGTCCCGGAATCAGCGGCGGCCGAAGCCATGATCGACAGGAAGGCGAGCAGGAACGCGGCAAGGCGGATCACGATGACGTTCGACTGCTTCATGGTTCGAGCCTTCACACCCTGGCCACGCATGCGGCGCGGGCGATTATTGCAACTGCTCACAATCTCGAAGTTCCGCCCCCACCATAGATAGCTTAGGCGTCAATCTCAATACTGCCCCGCAGAGATGGTGCGGCCCGAGCAGGGTCACGCACGTCGTCCTTGCCCACAAAAACCTTCGCGCTCGACCGATCGTGAGTGGCCAATCGACCGCCCTGCTTGACAGCTCTCTCCTCCCATCTCCACCATAAGCGGGCAAAGCGAGAGTCGCGGGCTTGCGCCAAGTCGCTCCGCGTCGCAGCAATCGAAGGGAGGCCATGCGGATGGCTCCTCAAACGCACCATGGCGCGCAGGGCGAGCGACGCATTCTGTGCATCTGCCCGCGCTATACATCGTCCTTCGGCATGTTCGAGCATGCCTATCCGCTGCTGGACGGCGTGCGCGCGCTCATGCCCCCGCAGGGGCTCCTGGTGATCGCCGCGGTGCTGCCCGCCTCCTGGGAGGTCCGCCTGATCGACGAGAACATCCGACCCGCGACGCGCGACGATTACCTGTGGGCCGACGCCGTGTTCGTCACGGGCATGCATGCGCAGCGCCGTCAGATCGAAACGATCTGTCGCCGCGCGCACATGTTCGACCGCACGTCAGTGCTCGGCGGCTCGTCCGTTTCGGCCTGCCCCGAGCATTACCCCGAGTTCGACTATCTGCATGTCGGCGAACTCGGCGATGCAACGGACGAGCTGATCGCGCGCCTGACGCGCGACGTGTCGCGACCGGAGTCGCAGGTCGTGCTCACCACGCGGGAGCGACGCGATCTCACCGATTTCCCGATTCCCGCCTACGAGCTTGCCGAGCTCCGCCGCTACATGACCCTGAGCATCCAGTATTCGAGCGGCTGTCCCTATCAGTGCGAATTTTGCGACATCCCGACGCTCTATGGACGCAATCCCCGCTTAAAGACGCCGGATCAGATCATCGCCGAGCTGGAGAAGCTGCTCATCTGCGGCGGCGATGGGGTGGGCGGCCCGATCTATTTCGTCGACGACAATTTCATCGGCAATCGGCGCGCTGTGCGCGAACTCCTCCCGGTGCTGATCGCGTGGCAAAAAAACCGCGGCTACCCCTTCATGTTCGCCTGCGAGGCGACGCTCAATCTGGCGAAGCGGCCGGAAATCCTCGAGCTGATGCGGCAAGCAAGATTCGAGACCGTGTTCTGCGGCATCGAAACGCCGGAGCCCGAAGCGCTCAAGGCCATGGCGAAAGAGCACAATATGATGGTGCCGCTCCTCGAAGGCGTGAGCACGCTCAATCGCTACGGACTCGAAATCGTCTCCGGGATCATTCTCGGGCTCGACACCGATACGCCCGAGACGGGCGCGCGGATCGTTGAATTCATCGAGAAGTCGCGCATTCCGATGTTGACGATCAACCTGCTCCAGGCTCTGCCACGCACGCCCCTATGGGACCGGCTCGACCGCGCAGGGCGCCTGCTCGACGACGAGGAGCGCGAATCCAATGTCGAGTTCCTCATGCCCTACGACGACGTGCTCGCGATCTGGCGCGTTACGATGGGAAGCGCTTTTACGCCCAAGGCAGTATTTGCGCGCTACCACCATCAGCTCACGCACACCTTTCCGAACCGGATCGAGGTGCCCGTCAGCATGAAGAACATGCCGCGGCAAGTGATCATCCGCGGCTTGCGCGTCCTGTGGGCGGTGCTCTGGCAGTGCGGAGTGCGCGCCGACTATCGCCGCCATTTCTGGAAAGTCGCGCGCCATTGTGCGATGAGCGGGCAGATCGATTCCATGATCCGCATCGGCATCATGTGTCATCACCTCATCATGTCGGCGCGCGATGCCACCGCCGGTCGGCAAAAAGCCTCGCACTATTCCGCGCGCCCGCAGGACGTGCCGGTGCCGGCGGAATAGGACGCGGTCCTCCTTGCAGCCAACACATTTTATTCGCGCCGGCGCGAAAGCGCTCGTTGCTCGCACCACCGGGCCGACGCTTTATGACGTGTGCGACCCGCTGTTGCGTCGGCCGGGCAAGGGCGACCCTCACCTGCAGGCGTTCTACCGGACCGCGCTCGCCAATGTGGCGCTGCGGCCCTTGCTTGCACGCGCCGGATTGCCCCAGCTCTCCGATCCGGCGCGCCTGCGCGCCGTTCAGGATGCGCTCCTGCAGGCGCGCGACGACCGAGATCCCGATTGGGCCGCCATCGGCAAGCCGATCGGGGACCTGATCGATGAATGTCCGCAATCACACCCGCAGCGCGGGCCTGCGCCGGCCAACCGTCGCGTACCGCCGCTCGCCGAAATTGACCGCATCATCCGGGCCTGCGCCGAACATCTGTTGCAGTCATTCCGCCGCAACGGATTCCTGCCGGCCTATGCCGCCTTCGACCTCGTCGGCGACCTCGATTTCCGCGGGCGCGACCTCGTGACGGCGCTCACGGGGCTCGATGCGCGCAGCTATAAGAATGCGACGCTTCTGTTCAATCTCGCCCGCGTCTTCATCCTGGGCAACCAGCCGATCGCCGACCTGATCAACCCGCCCTGGCGCGGCATTGCGGAACCCATGTGGCAGCCGGTGCAGATCCGGCATCGCTCGGCCTATTACGACGCGTTCTTCGCCGAGGCATTGATGGATTTTCTAAAGAGCGGGCTCGCCGGCCCGCAAGAGGGCAATGCCGCACGCGAGACCATCGGTGCGCTCATCCGTTTCTGCCTGAATGAAAGCCGCGAGGAGACGGTCAACCCGCGCGACGGCCAACCGATCTCCGTCGTCACCGCGCTCGCGGCGCCGCCCCATGCGCGCATCAGCCGCTTCTTCGGCAGCCTGAAGAGCAATCTCGGTTTCGGCACTTACGTGCCCGATTGCGACACCACCGCATGCTCGCTGTCGGCCGCGGCGCAATCCGGGCTCGACCACCCCATGCTGCATCAGCCCTTGCTCGACTTCTACGCCGGCTACCAGATCGGCCGCGGCGCCAACCGCTTTCCCGCAACCGTCGCGATCAACGACACGATCGATTTCACCGGCGGGGTCGTGACCTGGATCGAGAGCGCCGCGGGCGCCCGCCCGTTCGGCAACGATCTCGACCCCACCCTCAATCTTGACGTGCTGGAAGTCGCATTTCAAAACCATGCGCGCTGGGGCATCGCCGAATCGGCGGAGCGCATCGCGTTCTTACGAGGGATCGTTCGCTTCCAGGAGAAGCTCGTCAGTTCCGGCGCGTGGGCCGATCCGCGCTCGCATATCTATTACCTGCCGGAGCTCTATAGCGCCTATTTCGGCCGGTGCTATGCCGCCTTCCGCGCGCTGCCGAAAGCCACGCGCGATGCGGTCGATCCCGGCAACGCTTTCGAGCATATCCGCCGCGCGGTGCTCGCCTATGTCTATGACGATCTCATCGCATACGAGCTCAACCCGTTCGATGCCGCGCTCGCGCTGCTCGCGCTCGCCAAACTCGACGGCGAGCCGGCCCGGTTTGCGCCCGCGCTCGACTGCATCGTCCAAAGCTTCGGCGAAGGACGATGGCGCGCGCCGTTCAAGGCCTATGAATGGAACAAGATGAAGACGCCGACGCGCATCGTGGTGGGCGGGCCGGAAGTGACGTCGGCCTTCGTCCTCTCGGCGCTCGCGCATGCGCGCGCGGCGCTGTGCCGCGCC
The DNA here is from genome assembly GCA_036281135.1 of Rhodoplanes sp. Lineage (GTDB taxonomy): Bacteria > Pseudomonadota > Alphaproteobacteria > Rhizobiales > Xanthobacteraceae > Rhodoplanes. Next base: position 4,159 of record DASUPI010000471.1, read on the forward strand.
GGGACGGCATAACCGCGTGTTTGCGGCGTGAACCGCCGCCGGAGCGCGTTGCGACTAACGACGGTGTGAGAGTCTTTCGGAACGACCCTGACACGCAAATGTCGACGGGCCTTCTCCCAAGCGCCTTTGCAGCCATATTGGAAACAAACGTGACGTGAATCTAAGAGTTCGATGCAAATATACTGCACGCATAGGTTCGCGTTTGCTGGATCGCGGGAGGCCCTGGCATGAGACTGATCAAGATCGCCGCCGTCGCGATCGGCGTGCTGGTGATCGCGGTGGCGATTGTCGCCGCCTATGGGATTCCCGCGCGCGGCTTGATCGAGTCCTATACGCGCGATGCTCTCGCCAAGAACGAGTTGAAGCTCGAGATCGCCGGAGATGCACGATTCTCGATCTGGCCCACCGCGGGCGTCACCATCGAGCAGATGCGGTTGCGCGACGTCGCCGGCGCCGACGATCTGCTGACGATCGAACGCGTGCGTGCCGGCCTTTCGCTGACCGACCTTCTGACCGGCCGCATCCATATCAACGACCTCGCGCTGACCCGGCCGGTGATGCATACCGATCCGATGCTCGGCCGCGCCCGGCGCGTGACCGAACGGCGCGATCGCGGCGCCGCAGCCGGCGGTTCGGCCGGCGGTTCGGCCAGTGGCGGGCTGGCGCTGCCGATCGTCCTGCCGGGCGACTCGGCCGTAGCGATCGACGCTGTCACCGCCGAGAGCGGAACGCTCGTCGTAAGCGACGGCGGCGAGACGGTCGAGGTGCCGATCGACTCGATGCGGATCGCTTCGCTGCCGGCGGCCGGGGGCCGGTCGAACTTGCACGTCGACGCCCGTTTCGGCGCGACCACCGTCCGGCTCATGGCCGGCATCGATCGGTCCGGCCGGCTAACCGACGGGCAGACGATCCCGATCGATATCGCCATCGACGCGCCGACCGTGCTGAAAAGACCGGCCGCACTCACCGCCAGCGTGACCAAATCGGGCCCCGTGCTCAGAATCGAAGGCCTCAACGGCGCGATCGACCAAGGCCGGGTGCGCGGAACGATGTCGGTGAGCTTTGCCGGAGCAAAACCGTTCATCGACGCCGCAATCGAGTCAGAGCGGATCGATCTCACCAGCCTCGTCGATACGATCAGCAGCGCGAACAACCGCGTCTCGAGCGCACCCAGCAACGCCCCCGCGCCGCGCGGACCGACACCCGGCGCGCCGAGCAGCGGCGCCGGCCCCGCGCGCGGCGGGCCGGTCTGGAGCGACGCGCCGCTCAATCTTTTCGGCCTGCGGCTGGTCGAGGGGAACATCAATCTGTCGGCGCGCGAGGTGCTGGTCCAGAACATGCGCATCGCGCCGGCGGCGATCGAAGCGACGCTCCTGCAGGACATCCTGACGGTGAAGCTCTCCCCGTCCGGGGTCTATGGCGGGCAAGCGACCGGAGAATTGGTCGTCGACCGCGCTCAGGACGATCCGGCGATGGCCTTGCGGCTTGCCTTTTCCGAGATCGATGCGCTCCCGTTTCTGCAAGACGCGATCGGCTTCAAGTACTTCGCCGGCCGCGCGCGCGGAGCCCTCGAGCTGAAAGGCGCGGGCGGAAGCCCGTTACGGGTTGTGTCCAGTCTCAATGGGCGTGCCGACCTCCTGTTCGAAAACGGCGCCGTGCGCGGCCTCAACCTGCCGAACATGGTGCGCTCCCTGCTCGACATGATCATCGCCGGCTGGCAGGCGAATGCGTCGGAGCAGACGCGCTTCAGCACCTTCGGCGCGACGTTTGCGATCGAGAACGGCGTGGCGCGCTCGACCGACGTGAAGTTCACCGGTCCGTTCATGGTGATGACGGCGGCGGGCAGCACCGACCTGCGCTCGCAGACGCTGGATTTCCGCGCCGATCCCCGTCTCGTTTCGAGCCAGGCGACGCCGGGCGGGAACGCCGCTCCCTGGGGCATCGGCGTCCCGGTGGTCATCCAGGGACGCTGGTCGGAGCCGCGCATCTATGCGGACACGCCGAACATCCTCGCCAACCCGGAAGGCGCGCTGCGCACGCTGCGCGATGCTCTGAGCGGCGAACGCGGCGGCGCGCCCAACGATGCGCCGCTCGGCAAGTTCATCGAGGGGCTTTCGAAGGGGTTCGGGAAGGCGACCGGCGACCCCGCGCGCGACGGCGGCGCTATCGCCGAGGAAATGCTCAAGGCGCTCGGCGGGACCCGCGGCGTCACCGCTCCGCAGCCGGAAACGACCGCGCCGCACGCAAGCCCCTCCGCGCCGCAGACCGCCACGCCGCGTTCCCCGCCGACATCCGCTCCCGACCGCGATCTCGAGCGCGGCGCACGCGAAATCCTGCGCGACCTGCTCGGCCGCTGACTTCCAGAGCGGTGAATCGGGCGATTGCCCGACGGGGGCGCGAGGCGCCGATCGATGCCGCCGACATGCACCGCGGGACAGTGTCAGTTCACCGTGCGGTGCTCCTGGGGGCTATCGAGCGAGAAGGCGGGGATCTCGATATCGAACCGCTCGCCGTTCGAGGCGACCATTCCATACGTCCCGACCATGAAGCCGGAGGGAGTCGGAAGCGGCACTCCGCTCGTGTATTCGAAGGCGGCGCCGGGCGCGAGCACGGGCTCTTCGCCGACCACCCCGGCGCCGCGCACCTCCTGCAGCCGGCCGAAAGCGTCGGTGATGCGCCAGTGCCGCGTCTTGAGCTGCACCGTCTCGCGCCCGAGATTGGTGATCTCGATCGTATAGGACCAGAAATAATAGCTTTGCTCGTGGGATGAGCGTTCCGGGAGGAAGCGGGGCGTCACCTTGACTTCGACGTTCCGGGTCACTGTGCGATACATCGTCGTCCTCTCACGTCCTCGCATGCGGGTCACCCGGAGCCCCTTCCGGCGCGTCGGCCGCCGGGTGTTGAGGAAAATGCGGTCACGCGAAAATAACCGGAGCGACCGCCGAATCCACTGGGATGGATGTCGCATTAGGCCTCATATCCGCCACCTAAGCGGTGAATGCAACGCGACGATGGACTGATAAGAACGCGAGGCGAACGCCTGGAGGGGTCAAGCGATTCGCCGCCGGGTTGTTTGACGAAGGGACGCACCGCGATGCATCTCGCCGAGAGCGAACGCGACCTGCGCCTCGACCTGTTCCGCGGGCTCGCGCTCTGGCTCATTTTCCTCGACCATATTCCGTCAAACATCGTGAGCTGGATCACGATCCGCAACTACGGGTTCAGCGACGCGACCGAAATCTTCGTCTTCATCTCGGGCTATACCGCCGCCTTCGTCTATGGGGCGACCATGCAGAAGAAGGGCTTCGTGGTCGCGAGCGCCCGCATCCTCAAACGGGCCTGGCAGGTCTATGTCGCCCATATTTTCCTGTTCGCGATCTACATGGCGGAGATCGCTTACGTCTCCGCGCATTTCGAAAACCCGCTCTATGCGGAGGAAATGGGCGTGTTCGATTTCCTGCGGCAGCCGGACGTCGCGTTGGTGCAGGCGCTGCTCCTGAAGTTCAAGCCGGCCAACATGGACGTGTTGCCGCTCTACATCGCGCTGCTCGCGGCGTTCCCCCCTTATGTCTGGCTGCTATTGCGCATGCCGACGCTTGCGCTCTCGGTCTCGGTCGCGATCTATGTGGTCGCCTGGGAATTCGGGATTAATCTTCCTGCCTATCCGAGCGGCCATTGGGTGTTCAATCCGTTCGCCTGGCAATTGCTGTTCGCGTTCGGCACCTGGTGCGCGCTCGGCGGCATGAAGCGGATCGGCCTGTTCATCCGCTCGCCCTATGCCGTCGCGCTCGCCACGATTTATCTCCTGGTGTCGCTGGCGGTGGTCTCGACTTGGTACTTCCCCGCCTATGCGCATCTGGTCCCGAAATGGCTCACAGAATGGATGTATCCGATCGACAAGACGAATCTGGATGTCCTCCGGCTTGCCCATTTCTTTGCGCTTGCGACCCTCACCGTGCGGTTCGTGCCGCCGGACTGGCCGGGATTGCACTCGTTATGGCTACGGCCTGCCGTGCTGTGCGGCCAGCATTCCCTCGAGATCTTCTGCATCGGGGTATTCCTTGCCTTCGCCGCCCATTTTGCGATGATCGAGTTCTCGGACGGCACCGCGATGCAGATCCTCGTCAGCATTCTCGGCATTGCGATCATGGTCGCCGCAGCCGCCTTGATGTCCTGGTATCGGCGCATCGAGGAACGTAGCCCCGGGACTCGCTCGAAACCGCCGAGCACGACCCCGGCTGGAAGCTCGACATGAAACGCATTGTTCTTGCTCTGGCCGGTCTACTGTTCGCAGGCGTGGCGTTAGCCCAGACGAGCGATCTTTGCCCGGTCGCCGACGGCGAGCTCAAGCCTGGCTTTCCGCTTCCGCACGTGACCGAAGCGATCGCGAACAAGCAACTCGATATCGTCGTGCTCGGCACCACATCCTCGGCCCTGTCCGGTCCGGGCGGGTCGGGCAAAGCCTATCCCGCCCGCTTTGAAATCGAGCTGAAGAACGAACTTCCAGACGTCGCGATCCGGGTCACAAGCTATGCCAAGCCGCGGCAGACGGCGCCGGACATGGAAAAGGAGATCGGCCGCATTCTGTCGCGCGACAAGCCGGCGCTGGTTGTGTGGCAGACCGGCACCGGCGACGCGATCCGCGGGATCGATCCGGAAACATTCCGCGAGGCGCTTGACGCGGGCGTCTCGGCGGTGCGCGCCGCAGGGTCAGACATCATATTGATCAATATGCAATATAGCCCGCGCACGGAAACCATGATCGCGCTCACGCCCTATCTCGATGTGATGCGCTTTGTTGCATTGCAGCATGAAATAAACCTTTTCGACCGTTTCGCTATCATGAAATATTGGAGCGAGATCGGGCTCTTCGATCTATCCGCCGCGACCAAGAAGACCGACCTTGCCGAGCGGGTGCACGATTGCATTGGGCGCCTGTTGACCGAGTTCGTACTGGAATCTGCGAAGTTGACAGCGCCCGAAGACAAAGACACCCATTGATGATGCCAAAGATCTCCCGCTCTGCCGCGCTTGCGGTCGTTTTCTGTTGCGTCTTCGTCGCCGCGGCCCTCGCCGGCGATGACGCGCGCATCTGCCGGGCGCCGAGCGAACTTACGCGGCTCGCCTATTCGCTCCCGCGCACCGCCAAGCGACTGATCAATCGCGAGCCGCTGACCGTCGTCGCGCTCGGGTCGTCGTCCACGGCCGGCGCGGGCGCAAGCTCCCCGGACGCGAGCTATCCGAGCCGTCTCGCCGCGGTGCTCAAGGAGCACTTCCCCTCGAATGCGATCACCGTTCTCAATCGCGGCGTCAACGGCGAGGATGCGCGCGAAATGCTCGATCGCTTCGCGACGAGCGTGGCCGCCGAGAAGCCCGACCTCGTGCTCTGGCAGGTCGGCACCAATTCCGTGCTGGGCGGCAAGCCGGTCAGTCAGGTCGCCGCGCTGATCCGCGAGGGCGTGGCGCGCATGAAAGCGCTCGGCGCCGATGTGATCCTCATCGACGCCCAGTTCGCGCCGCGCGTGCTCGCCAAGCCCGAGAACGAGCAGATGTTGACGCTGCTCGCCACCACGGCGCGGGAGACCAGCAGCGGCCTGTTCCCGCGCTTTGCCGTGATGCGGCGCTGGCGCGAGATTCACAATATCCCGTTCGAGGCGTTTCTTTCGCCTGACGGGCTGCACATGAACGACTGGAGCTATGCCTGCATCGCCAAGCTGCTCGGCGACGCGATCATTGAGGCGGCAAGCCGAGCGCAGCCGGTCGCGGGCGCAAACCTGCACGCGCGGCAGGCGCCCATGCCCCCACTGCCCTAATTGGACGCGCTTTAACCGAGATCGAGCTGAACCCGGATCGCCCGTTCAATTCCTGCCATCTCCGCGCGAGAGACCCTTCCGATCCGGTTTTAGAAGCGTTCCTTCGACACAGTCCTGATTTGATCGGCCATCGCCTTGCTTTGTCGCTCGCCGGTGTTCACATGGGCCTCGAACAAGTAAAGTCGCTTCTCGCTGGAAGTCAGCGGCAATACTTGAACGCGGTTGTTGCGGACATTGAACTCATCGTTTGAGACGACAACTGCCGGGCGCGTTTTGCGGGTTTCGCCCCCAATCGACGGATCAAATGCGACCCACCAAATCTCACCGCGACGGATATCGCGGCCAGGCACTGAAACCCTCGTCGGGAAGCCCGTCGTCTACGCCGGTTTGAATCCACTCCTTTGCCTCGCGCTCACGCTCGTCATCGGCCGCTGCTTCGGCGCAATCGGCTGCAAGCTGCTGTCTGACAAGATGTTCACGCGCCAGCGCGTCGATGAAGCGGCTGATCTTGCGCCGACCAATGCGCCGGTGCAGGCTCTCATAAACCTCGTCGGAGACGGTGATGGTAAGCTTTTTCACCATATACGTATACTAGTTCATCGTTTCCGAAGTTCGAATCATATCAGGCGGCCTGGTCGAGCTTGTAGGACCAAGTGTGGACGACGGGATGGCGGTTGAATTCATCCATTGCGGCCATGATGCGATCCTTCAACTGCTGTTTGGATGCGAC
>DASUPI010000472.1:0-3214 GCA_036281135.1 Rhodoplanes sp.
GGCGAGCGCAGCCGCGAGGAGATCATTGCGGCGGCGAGCGAAACCGGGTTGCGCGGGCTTGGCGGCGCGGGCTTTCCGACCGGGCGCAAATGGAGCATCGTGCGCGCCGAGGAGGCTCCGCGCCTGATGTGCGTGAACGCCGACGAGGGTGAGCCCGGCACGTTCAAGGACCGCCATCATCTCGAACGCGATCCCCACCGCGTCCTCGAAGGCATGCTGATCGCCGCGTGGATCGTGGAAGCGGCCGACGTCCATATCTATCTGCGCGACGAGTATGCCGAACTCTATCTGATGCTGCGTGAGGAGCTGGGCAGGATCGAGCAGGCTGGCCTGTCCAATCACACGCGCATGCATCTTCGCCGCGGCGCCGGCGCCTATATCTGCGGCGAGGAGTCGGCGATGATCGAATCGATCGAGGGCAAGCGGGGGCTGCCGCGCCACCGGCCGCCTTATGTCGCGCAGGTCGGCCTGTTCGGCCGTCCGACCCTCGTTCAGAACGTCGAGACGCTCTATTGGGTGCGCGACATCGTCGAGAAGGGCGCGGGCTGGTTCGCCTCGCAAGGCCGGCGCGGCCGCACCGGGCTGCGCAGCTTCTCCGTATCCGGCCGCATCAAGTCGCCGGGGGTGAAGCTAGCGCCGGCCGGGATCACCGCGCGCGAACTGATCGATGAATTCTGCGGCGGCATGGCGGAGGGCCATACGCTCAAGGCCTATCTGCCGGGCGGCGCTTCGGGCGGCATCCTTCCCGCGTCGATGGCCGATCTGCCGCTCGATTTCGGCACGCTGGAGGAGCACGGCTGCTTCGTCGGCTCGCACGGCGTGGTGGTGTTCTCCGAGCGCGACGACATGAAAGCGGTCGCGCTCAACCTGCTGCGCTTCTTTGCCGACGAGAGCTGCGGCCAGTGCACGCCGTGCCGGGTCGGGACCGAGAAGGCGGTGCAACTGATGGCGGGCGGCGCATGGGACGCGGCGCTTCTGACGGAGCTCGCGCAGGCGATGCGCGACGCCTCGATCTGCGGGCTCGGCCAGGCCGCGCCCAACCCGCTCCTGTGCGTGCTGCGTTACTTTCCTGAGGACCTCAAGCGCCCGCTCGGGCGTTGGTGATCGAGCTATGCCGACGCGGAGTTCGCAACGACTCCTTTCAAGCCCTCAACGCGCGGGGGGAGCTGGCGAGTGAAAATGTTGGTGTGAGAACGGTTGGTGAAACTGCTGGCGTTGCAGCGCCTTCTTCCCCTCCCCCTTTGTGGGGAGGGGGGCGCCGAAGGCGCCGGGGCGGGGTTCGCTGGAGCTGTTGGATCATGCCGCACACCGCAATCGACAAGAGAACGCGGCGGCAAGCGCAGTCTTTCCGCCGGCGTCCGACGGATGCGGAAGCCAGGCTTTGGCGCATCCTGCGATCTCTGAAGCCGCTCGGCCTGCATTTCCGCCGACAGAGCCCAATCGGACCTTACATCGTCGATTTTGCTTGGCTCGCGGGGAAACTGGTCGTCGAAGTGGACGGCGGGCAACATGCGGAGCAGACAGCCGAGCGGGATGCCGGCCGTAGTGCTTGGCTTCAGTCGCAAGGCTACCGCGTCATGCGATTTTGGAACCATGACGTGCTGCGGTCCCCCGATGTTGTTGGCGAGGCTATTCTTGCCGAAGCACGCTCCCGAACGCGCGGAGCATTCGGAATGGACCCCACCCCCGACCCCTCCCCACAAGGGGGAGGGGAGTAGGAGTGCAAGCGACACATCGGTAAGCTCCGCAAACATCGGTAAACGCTCAGTTGTCGGTCACGCCTAAGGGCCTATCATCGTCATGACCGACTGAGCGGATTGGGGCGCGCCTTCTTCCCTCCCCCTTGTGGGGAGGGGTGGCGCCGGAGGCGCCGGGGTGGGGCCGTGATCAGAGAGGCCGGGCCAATGGCCGAAGGCGAATCCGGGAAACGACAAGGCGTGGCTCCGCTCGGCTATGGCCATGACGGCAAGGGGGCGGCGCTTGGCGACGCCGTCAATGAAGGCCGGGTGCACGTCGCGCCGCCGCCGCAGGCGCCGGACCGGGCAACTGACGATGGCGCGCCGATCCGCGTCACGCTCGACGGCCGCGCGGTTGACGCACAGCGGGGCGAGACGATCTGGCAGCTTGCCAAGCGGCACGGCCTCGACATCCCGCATCTGTGCTATTCGCCCGCCCCGGGCTATCGGCCCGACGGCAATTGCCGCGCCTGCATGGTCGAGATCGCGGGCGAGCGCGTGCTGGCGGCAAGCTGCATCCGCAGGCCCATCGAAGGAATGGATGTCACGACGGGATCGGAGCGCGCCAAAGCGGCGCGGCGCATGGTGTTCGAACTGCTGCTCGCCGATCAGCCCGCGCGCGACACCGGAACCGGTTCGCCGCAGAAAATGCGATCACGCAAAGAAAACAGGGCGCACGATCCCGCAGCCTCCTTCTGGCGCTGGGCGGATCGCATGGGGGTGGCGACGAGCCGCTTCGCCCCGCGCGCCGCATCGCCCGCGCCGGACCGCAGTCACCCGGCGATGGCGGTCAATCTCGACGCCTGCATCCATTGCAATCTGTGCGTCCGCGCCTGCCGCGAGGTGCAGGTCAACGACGTGATCGGCATGGCCGGGCGCGGCCATGCCGAGAAGATCGTGTTCGACTTTGACGACCCGATGGGGCGCTCGACCTGCGTCGCCTGCGGCGAATGCGTGCAGGCCTGCCCGACCGGCGCGCTGATGCCGGCCTCGCTCCTCGATGCGGACAACCGTCGCACCGGCTATCCCGACCGCACGGTCGACAGCGTGTGCCCTTATTGCGGGGTGGGCTGCCAGCTCACCTATCACATCAAAGGCGACCGGCTGCTTTACGTTTCCGGGAAGAACGGGCCGGCGAACGAGAACCGGCTCTGCGTGAAGGGCCGTTTCGGGTTCGATTACGTGCACCACGCTCATCGGCTGACCCGCCCGCTGATCCGCAAGGAGGGCGTAGGAAAGTACGCCGATGATGTGGTCGATCCCGGACATCCGTGGACGCATTTCCGCGAGGCGAGTTGGGAGGAGGCGCTCGACCGCGCCGCCGCGGGACTCAAGGCCGCGCGAGAAAAGCATGGTGATCGCGCGCTCGCCGGCTTCGGCTCGGCCAAGTGCTCGAACGAGGAGGCCTATCTGTTTCAGAAGCTGGTGCGCACCGGTTTCGGCAACAACAATGTCGACCACTGCACGCGGCTGTGCCA
>DASUPI010000473.1:0-7306 GCA_036281135.1 Rhodoplanes sp.
TAGAACCCGCTGCCCCAAACGGAGCCTCCCATTTGCGCCGGGGCGCAATAGCAGGTCAGTTCATCCGCCCAGGCCTTCCAGGCGGAAAAGCGGTCGGGGCAGGGCTGTGCGGGCGGCGTGACCGTTCGGGGCGGCTGTTCCGGGTCCCCGCGCGGATCGAGCGCCGCGGTCGCGCCTGTGCCGTTCCGCTTCGGCCCCGGCTCGGGCGGTTGCGCCGGCGCTGGAGCAAGACTGGCGGCCGGGGCGACCGGCTCCTTGCGCGCCGCCTCCGCGTCCGGGGCGCCGCGGAGCACGAACTCGCCGACGATCTGGTCGTAATAGGCCGGCTGCTGCGCGTGCCGAACGGTCGCCGCGAGCGCATCCACTTCCTGCTGAACGCGCTTGGCGAGCAGCACATGGCTGAGGCCCGGGGTGCGGAGCAAGGGCACGAGCTTGCGGGTGAACACCGAGTTCGGATCGGGGTCGTCCGGCCGCAGCGTGTCGAGCGCGGTCTGCCCGATGCCGGCCGAGTAGAGGATGAAGACGCCGCGCGGCGCCTCCGTCCGCGTGAGCCCGCGCGTTCCGCCGATATTGCGCGTGCCGGTCGCTTCGAACGGGTTGTCGCGGCAGGCGTCGAGCACGAAGAACGAGGTCAGCGCCCCGCGGCCCTGGATGCGCCGGATGATGTTGTCGACCGAGAACCCCTCGTCGCGAACGAGGCCGTCTTCGCCCGGTCCCGGTTTCGGCATGTCCGCCGCGAGGAGAATATTGTCGGGGCCGAGCGCGACGCCGTGGCCGGCGAAGAAGAAGAACACCGTATCGCCCGGACTGATGAGCCCTTCCAGGTCGGCGAGCTTGCGGTTCATCTCGCGCCGCGTGACGTTTTCGCCGGTGATGACGGTGAAGCCGAGGTCGCCGAGGGCGGCGGTGACGGCGCGCGCGTCGCTCACCGCTCTCGCGAGCCGCGGCTGGTTCTGGTAGGCATCGATACCGACGACGAGCGCGAGGCGCTTCGCCGCCGCCGCGCCGGCCAGCAGACACCAGCAGCAGACGACGGCGGCGAGCAGGCGGCCGGACACCGCGCCCGCTTGCCGCAGCGACCGAGATCGTGACGACGATGCTCCCATCCTCAGCCTCTTACCAAGGATCGCCGGATGCGGAAACGGCCTTGAAACATATCGGCGCCGGCGCGGTCCAGGCCATCCTGATCGCCGGGCCGACCGCGAGCGGAAAGTCGGCGCTTGCGCTCGCGCTTGCCGACGACACCGGCGGCATCGTCGTCAATGCCGACGCGATGCAGGTCTATCGCGACCAGCGCATCATCACCGCACGGCCCACGCCCGAGGACGAGGCGCGCGCGCCGCACCGGCTTTACGGGCACGTCGATGCGGCGGTGAACTACTCGGTGGGGCATTATGTGCGCGACGCCGGCGCTGCGCTCGCGGAGGCGCAGCAGCTTGGGCGCATGCCGATCTTCGTCGGCGGGACCGGGCTCTATTTCAAGGCGCTGACGCAAGGCCTGTCCGCGGTGCCGCCGACCCCGGCCGCGACCCGTGACGCGGTGCGGGCAAAGCTCGCCGCTCACGGGCCCGAAGCCTTGCATGCGGAGCTCGCACGGCGCGATCCGGAAAGCGCGGCGCGTCTTTCTCCGCGCGATCGCGTCCGCATCGCCCGCGCGCTCGAAGTTTTCGAGGCGACCGGCCGCCCACTGGCGCAATGGCATCGCGAGGGCATGCACCCGCTGCTCGCCGGGGAGCGTGTCGTAAAGCTCTTCCTCGCGCCGGATCGCGCTGCGCTCTATGCCCGCATCGACGCGAGGTTCGCGCGCATGCTCTGGGAAGGCGCGCTCGATGAGGTCCGCGCGCTCGCGGCGCGCGGGCTCGATCCGCTGCTTCCCTCGATGAAGGCGCATGGCGTGCCGTGGCTGATCCGGTATTTATGCGGCGAAATCTCGCTCGCCGTGGCCAGCGAAAAAGCAAAGCAGGACACCCGGCATTACGCCAAGCGCCAGTTCACCTGGTTCCGCCACCAGCTCGCCGAGTGGCCGCAGGTCGCGCCGGAAACCGCCTTGGAATGGCTTCGCAGCGCGTCGAGTATTGGGCGGATGCCGGCCCCCTCCACCGCCGACGCAGCCAAGCCTGCGCAGGCTGCACAAGCTTGCCTGCGGTGGGCGGTCCCCCTCCCCCGCTGCGCGGGGGAGGATGAGTGAACGGTTCCGTTTTCCCGTTGCGCGGGGTGCGTCCTTTTCTCGTCCGGTTGCCGTCCTCATCCTCCCCCCGTGAAAACGGGGGAGGGGGACCATGCGCAGCATGGTGGAGGGGGCAAAGCCCGCGTCGCAGCCAAGCAATCCGGTATTTGCGGGCGCGAGAGGAGAAGCCGCTGGCTGTGTCGTTTTTCGCGGCAAGTGCTGTGCTTCACCACAACACGCCCTTGAAGAGCTGGTAGAAGGTGACCAGCACCTCGACCACGATCAGCGCGACAATGGCGGCCTCGAGCCGCACGCTGCGCGTCGTGTCCATGATGTCGGTCAGCGCGCGGGCGGTCTCGTCGATCACCCGCAGCTTGCGCGCGAGCGCGGCCGCCCGCTCCTTCAGCTCGTATTCGTCCTCGAGCCGCGCATAGAGCCGCTCGAACTCCGGCTGGTCCCACAGAATGTCGGGCTTCTCTTCCACCTGGACGCGGCCCGACATGCGGTGATGCACGAGCAGCGCCTGCCCGATTGTGCGCAGGAGCTGCCGCCGGTTGGAGGGCGAACTGCCGGTGCGGGCAAGCTCGGCCGCGAACGGCTCGACCACCTCGATCACCTTGCTGACCTCCCGCTCGTCGCGGGCGAGCGCCACATTCTTGGCGAGCGCGTCGGCGATGACGAGCAGCCGCGGCGCGGAAAGCTCGCGCACGATGATGGGGCCGCCCGGCGCGATATGCTCTTCGCGATCGGGCGCGACCTCGATCACCGCGGCTTCGTCCTCGATGCGCGCGAACGGTCCGACGATGCGGGCGGCAAGTCCGCGCACGACGTCATCTTCCTCGACGGGCGACAGCCCGACCAGCACGGCGACCCCGAACCGGAACAGCACGGCATAGCCTTGCGCGCCGATGCGGAAGGCGAGCGGGGTCGTCGAGATGACGTCGCTGCGCTCGAGCCCGGCCGTATCGATGCGTTCGCCGAGCAGCAGACCTCGCGCCGTCAGGCGCAGTTTCGGCGCAGGGACGGCGTTCGCGCGCTCGGTTTTAAGTCCGTCGGTCATAAGTTTAAGGTACGGCCCACCGCAGAGCTGTTATAGAGAGAACCGTCGGCTTTTATGCCACATATCAGTCGAACGGCGGGGTGGAACTCGGTCGAGCGTTGGTGTTGTTACGGGTTGACCGCCAATGGGCGGATATCTATAAGAGCGCAACTTTTACTATGGAAGCACGCGTCATGCGAAATTTTATTGCGAGCGTGGTCGTACGGAGGCGCACCGCCAGCGGATCGTCCTGACGGTCCGATTGGATGGTGCGCTGCACAGGGGGCTTTCTCAGGCCCCTTTTTTATTCGAGGAACACGGCACGGCGAACAGACGGAGCGAGAGACAATGACAAGAGAAATGACCGGCGCCGAGATGGTGGTCGAGACCCTGAAGGACCAGGGTGTCCGGCATATCTTCGGCTATCCCGGCGGTGCCGTGCTGCCGATCTATGACGCGCTCTTCCAACAGGAGGACGTCCGCCACGTTCTGGTGCGCCACGAGCAGGGGGCGGTCCATGCCGCCGAAGGCTATGCGCGCTCGACCGGCAAGGTGGGCTGCGTGCTGGTGACCTCGGGACCGGGCGCGACCAACGCGGTCACCGGCCTCACCGATGCGCTCTGCGATTCAATTCCCGTCGTCTGCCTCACCGGTCAGGTGCCGACCCATCTCATCGGCAATGACGCATTCCAGGAATGTGACACCGTCGGGATCACCCGACCCTGCACCAAATACAATTCCCTCGTCAAGGACATCGCCGACCTGCCGCGCGTGCTGCACGAGGCCTTTTACATCGCCGCGAGCGGCCGGCCCGGCCCGGTCGTGGTCGACATCCCCAAGGACGTGCAGTTCGCGACCGGCCTTTACGCGCGGCCGAACGAGTTCCACCACAAGGGTTACCAGCCGAAGCTCAAGGGCGACGCCGACAAGATCAAGGCCGCCGTCGAGCTGATGCGGATGGCGAAGCGGCCGGTGTTCTACACCGGCGGCGGGGTGGTCAATTCCGGCCGGCAGGCCTGCGCGCTGCTGCGCGAGTTGGTGCGTGCAACCGGTTTTCCGATCACGTCGACGCTGATGGGGCTCGGCGCCTATCCGGCGGCCGACCCGCAATGGCTCGGCATGCTCGGCATGCACGGCACCTACGAGGCCAATCTCGCGATGCACGGCTGCGACCTGATGATCTGCATCGGCGCGCGCTTCGACGATCGCATTACCGGGCGGCTCGACGCGTTCTCGCCGGGATCGCGCAAGATCCATGTCGATATCGACCCGTCCTCGATCAACAAGAACGTCAAGGTCGATCTCGGCATTGTCGGCGATTGCGGGAGCGTGCTCGGCGATATGCTGCAGGAATGGCGCGCGCGTTCGGCCGAACCGGACCGGGCCGCGCTCAAGGCCTGGTGGAAGCAGATCGATCAGTGGCACGGGCGCAAATGCCTGAGCTACCGGTTCTCGAACGAGGTGATCAAGCCGCAATACGCGATCCAGCGGCTCTACGAACTGACCAAGGACCGCGACGCCTTCATCACCACCGAGGTCGGCCAGCATCAGATGTGGGCGGCGCAGTTCTATGGCTTCCAGGAGCCGAACCGGTGGATGACCTCGGGCGGGCTCGGCACCATGGGCTACGGGCTGCCGGCCGCGGTCGGCGTGCAGCTCGCGCACCCGGACTCGCTCGTCATCGATATCGCCGGCGAGGCGTCGGTGCTGATGACCATGCAGGAGATGTCGACGGCGGTGCAGCACCACCTGCCGATCAAGATCTTCATCCTCAACAACCAGTATATGGGCATGGTGCGCCAGTGGCAGGAACTGCTGCATGGCGGACGCTACTCGTCGAGCTATACCGAGGCGCTGCCCGACTTCGTCAAGCTCGCCGAGGCCTATCACGCGGTCGGCATCCGCTGCACCAAGCCGGGCGAGCTCGACGACGCCATCCGCGAGATGATCGCGGCGCCGCGGCCGGTCATCTTCGATTGCGTCGTCGATCAGACGGAGAACTGCTTCCCCATGATCCCGTCAGGCCGGGCGCACAACGAGATGCTTCTCGGCGATTCCGGCGAGAGCATCGAGGACGCGATCACCGAGGAAGGCAAGATGATGGTGTGATGCACCATCCCGCTCGTCCCCGCGAAGGCGGGGACCCAGGCTTGCTGGCCGCGAACTGGATTCCCGCTTACGCGGGAATGAGCGGAAATTGGATTTATAGGTCGAAACGTTGAACGAGTGAGGCGACAGCCGTGAACACCGCCACCGCCACCCATTATCCCGCAGCGACGTTTGTCGAGCCGATCGAGACGCGCACGCTGTGCGTTCTCGTCGACAACGAGCCGGGCGTGCTCGCGCGCGTGATCGGCCTGTTCTCCGGGCGCGGCTACAATATCGAAAGCCTCACCGTGTCGGAGACCGAGCACGAGAAGCATCTCTCGCGCATCACCATCGTGACCACCGGCACGCGGATGGTGATCGAGCAGATCAAGAATCAGCTCGATCGCCTCGTTCCCATCCATCGCGTGGTGGACATGACCGAGGCGGGCGGCTCGATCCAGCGCGAGCTCGCAATGGTCAAGGTGCGCGGCAAGGGCGACGAGCGCATCGAGGCGCTGCGGCTCGCTGACGCCTTCCGCGCCCGCGTGATCGACGCCACGATCGAGAGCTTCGTGTTCGAGATCACCGGCGCGACCGACAAGATCGACAAGTTCGTGAGCCTGATGATCCCGCTCGGTCTGGTCGAGGTGTCGCGCACCGGCATCGTCGCCATCGCCCGCGGGCCGGAGGGGATGTAGGCGCGCACAGTTTAGCAAGTTGGACCTCAGCCTTGCGGCCGGCAAGGACGTCGAGATCGCGAAGGAGGGGACTCGGCTGACGATCGAAACCGCGCCTGGACCGAAAATTCCGCGGTATCGCCTTGAGGACCTGCTCGCCCAGATACAAGCCGGGGCAGGAGCCGCCGCCATTCGAGGATTGGGGCATTTTAGAATCGGAATGGCCGGCCGAGGACTGGAGCGACATCGCGCCCACCGACGCCGAATGGGAGGCGTGGAAGAAGGAGGCCGAAGAACGTGGCGAACTCCAGCGCGCCGGCGCTCTTGAAGCCGGCGAGATCGTCTGGGTCGATTTCGGGCCGCCGATGGGGCATGAGCAGGCCGGTCGCCGGCCCGCAGTTGCCGTCTCGCCGCGCCATTACAACGAACGCTCGTCCCTGATCATCGTCTGCCCGATTACCCGGAACGTCGGGTCATGGGGCTTTCAAGGTGAGCATACAGAATCCGGGCCGAGTTCAGGGCGCCGTGCTCGTGGATCACATCAGGTCAATCGATCGACCGGTCCGCTTCGTTCGGCGCGTGGAGCGGGCGGACGCCGCAACACTCGCCTCCGTCTATGGGATGATCGCCGCCCTGCTCGGAATCCCGGTTTCCAACTGAGCGTTTTCCACGCTACACGCACCGCGCTCGACAAGGAGAGAACATCCATGCGCGTTTACTACGACCGCGACGCCGACGTGAACCTGATCAAGGGCAAGAAGGTGGTCATTGTCGGCTATGGCAGCCAGGGGCACGCGCATGCGCTCAACCTGCGCGATTCTGGGGTGAAGGACGTCGCGGTCGCGCTGCGCAAGGGCTCGGCGAGCGCGCAAAAGGCGCAAGCCGAGAAGCTTGCCGTGATGGAGGTCGCCGACGCCGCGAAGTGGGCGGACGTGATGATGATGCTCACGCCGGACGAGTTGCAGGGCGACATCTATCGCGACCATTTGCAGGCCAACATGAAACAGGGCGCGGCGCTGATGTTCGCGCACGGGCTCAACATCCATTTCAACCTGATCGAGCCGCGCGCCGACCTCGACGTGATGATGATCGCCCCCAAGGGGCCCGGCCACACCGTGCGCTCGGAATACCAGCGCGGCGCCGGCGTGCCGGTGCTGATGGCGGTCCACCGCGACGTCTCCGGCAATGCCCATGATCTCACCATCTCCTACGGCTCGGCGATCGGCGGCGGCCGCGCCGGCATCATCGAGACCACGTTCCAGGAAGAGTGCGAGACCGACCTGTTCGGCGAGCAGACCGTGCTCTGTGGCGGCCTGGTCGAATTGATCAAGGCCG
>DASUPI010000474.1:0-12367 GCA_036281135.1 Rhodoplanes sp.
CGCCTGGTGTTATGTCGATCCGGCCACCCCCATGGAAGGTGTTGATCGTCAGCTTGAGGTCTCCGTATGAGCTTCCCCCAAAACGTAAGCAGGTCACCAAGGCTGGGGCGTTGAGGTGTCTGGATGGCTTTGTAAAACGTCTCCATGACATCGCTTGCCTGCGCTCCGAGTCGAAGCACAGGCTCGCGAAAGACGCTGACCATTCCTACGGTAAGGCGAACGCTGCTGAAAAGCATGAAATACTCTAGCAGCCTGTCGGACTCAGCGTTTATCAAATCGCTAACATATTGATATTGCGATGTAATTGTTACAATAGCAAAATATGCGACCTCAATAAAATCAATGAGTTAGCGGTTAAGTCCGACAGGCTGCTAGGCCTGCCGCTCCGGCGTTCGCACCACAAGGCCCTCGAAATCCTCGCGCACCTTGATCTGGCAAGAAAGGCGCGAGTTCGGCCGCACGTCATAGCCGAAATCGAGCATGTCCTCTTCCATGGCCGAAGGCGGGCCGACTTTCTCCCGCCAGGCCTCGTCGACATAGACATGGCAGGTCGCGCAGGCGCAGGCGCCGCCGCACTCGGCCTCGATGCCGGGCACGCCGTTCTTGATCGCAGTTTCCATCACCGTCGCGCCCGCCTGGGCCTCGACGGTGCGCGATGTCCCGGCGACATCGATATAGGTGATCTTGACCATGCGGTGGCGACAGGGAATGCGAGGGACCGGAAATGTCAGTGGGTTCGGCAGGACGGCAATTCGACAGCTCTCATATATGGTCGTTGTTCGATGCGCCAGCCGCCGCCCGTTTCGAGAGGGGAACCGCGCGCCGCCGTTGACCGTCGTGAAAAAGCAAATGGCCCCGGCTTTTGACCGGGGCCACTGTCCGCCGGACGATGTGAGGGGGGGTGGGGGCTCGTCCAGCTTCCACCACAAAAATTAAGATGTTCGCGATGTTTTACAAGGCGGCACGCGCACCCGCTTCACTCTGCCGCATCCCAGCCTCGGCCGGCAGACCCTCCGCGGACACCGTTGAAAATCGCAAGCGCCCCAGGGATTTCGCACGCCTCGTCCGTTCGGCGGCCGGCTGGGAGCGGCCCGCGCTGCGCGCCGCCTCGCAGCTGTTGCCGAACGGACCAAGCCGGCGGCGGCTCGATCCATGCATGGAAAGCACGAGCAGCCCCACGCGGGCTCGCCAGGCGGGTGACCTCAAGTTGCACAAAAATGATCCGGCTCCGAGCGTTTTGCCGCCGCATAGCCGCCGCATTGTCGCCGTCAGGGTTACCGCGGGGCAGCGTCGGGACACGGGACGGTTGCCCTGCTGCCCGTTAACGATGATTAAAAAGAGGTTACCGAACCGGTTTCCTTGGGCCTTCTGGACCATTAGGATGCCGCCCGCGGGGGCAGATCGAGCAGCTTTTCCTGCTCGGCATGGCGGCCATGACGGCGCGCCCGCAATGCGGTCGACCACGATATCCGCAGGGCCTCAGTCCTGTTTGGCGTAGCATGCGAGGCAACAAGCGATGGCGAACTATCCGAGAAAGGCGAACGACCCGACAGAGGCCGCCCTTTCGGCGATCCAGGATGCGCTGAACATGCGCGACTCCGAGGAGACGCTGGAACAGCCGCACCCCGACATTCGCTTCGACGCCCAGTCGTTTGAAGCCGTGCAGGGTGAGCCGCACCCGCAATTGCCGTTCGAGGACGAGTTGCCCCCCTTCCCGGCCGCCGTGCGCCGGGAGGACGCCCTTCGCCGCGCCGCCAATGACGATCGCGAAACCATCGGACAGGTGCTGCAGTCCCTGCAGCGGCGGGCCACGCGGACGCCCTACATCGTCGCCGCGCTGTTCACCGCCGCCTGGACCGTGTCCGCGGTCGGCCTCGCATTCGGTTTCTGGGGGGAACTCAAGGGCCTGTTCGCCCAGGCGAGCGTCGCCGTGCCGCTCGCGGTCGCGCTTCTGACGGGTCTCGCCGCGCCAATCCTGTTCTTCTTCGTTCTGGCGCACATGGTGGCGCGCTCGCAGGAACTGCGGTTCGTCGCCCAGGCGATGGGGCGAGCCGCCGTCCGCTTCGCCGAACCGGAGTCGGTCGCCTACGATTCGATCGTGAGTATCGGCCAGGCGATCCGCCGCGAAGTCGCGGCCATGGGCGACGGCGTCGAGCGGGCGGTCGTGCGCGCCGCGGAGCTGGAAACCCTGGTCGACAACGAGGTCGCTGCGCTCGAACGCGCTTACAACGACAACGAGGTGCGCATCCGCAGCCTCATCGACGGCATCGCCCAGCAGCGCGAAACCCTGGTCGGCGAAGCCGAGCAGGTGCGCAACGCCATCAACGGCGTGAATGTCGACCTGTCGCACGACATCTTCACCGTGAGCGAGGTCATCGGCGAACGCGTCAACGAGCTGTCGCAGCGGATCACCAACGCGCTCGCCGAAGAGGTGACGCTCAAGACCAATCAGCTCAACGACACGATCGTCGAGATCGTCGACAATATGCAGGAGATGCTCGCGAGCCGGGTCACCGGGATCGCCGACGAGTTGTCCGAGAAGTCGTTGTCGCTCGTGCAGATGATGGAGACGCGCTCGCGCGAGATCGCCGGAACCGCGCTCGCCCAGTCGGATTCGCTCGCCAATACGCTCGTCGACACGTCGAGCCGGATCACGGAGACGATCACCAGTCGCGTCGACGAGGTGAACAACACTTTGCGGGCGACCGGCGACTCCATCGTGCTCGACCTCAGCCTGCGCGGCGGCGACATCGTCGCCAAGCTGGAGGAGACCGGCGAGAGGGTCACCGAATCCCTCAACAGTCGCACCGAGTTCTACACGCACACGCTCACCCACAACGCGGCCGAACTGGCCGAGACGATCCAGGTGCGCGGCGACGGCGTACGCGACATGCTGGCCGAACGCCTCGCGGCCTTCGAGAACATCCTCACCAGCGGCACGGCCGAACTCGCCGACCGGCTCGGATCGCGCGGCGATGAGGTGTACGACTTGCTCGCCGAGCGCTTGGCGACCTTCGACAACGTTCTCACCACCGGCACGACCGAACTGACCGACCGGCTCATGTCGCGCACCGATGCGGTGCGTGACATGTTGGCGGAGCGTCTGCAAACGCTTGAAGGAATGCTGGCGAACACCGGCGGCGACCTGGTCGAACGGATCGGTTCGCGCGGCGATTTCATCCGCGACATGCTCTCCGAGCGGCTCCAGGCCTTCGAGGAGATGTTCAAAACGGACGGCGGCGAGCTCGCCGAGCGGCTCGGACGCGACTCGGCGACCCTCGGAAGCCTGATCACCCGCCACCTTTCGGAATTCGATCGCACGGTGAAGACCTATGGCGGGGAACTGGTCGAGCGGATCGGCCAGCGGGCGCAAGACATCAGCGACACGATGAAGAGCCATCTCGACGGCTTCGACGGGCGGATCGACGAGAAATCGCGCGAGATGGCCGCGACGCTGGAAAACCAGCTGGTCCGCTTCGAAGATGCGCTGGATTCGCGCACGCATGCGATCGGCGCCACATGGACCACGCGCGTCGCCGAAATGAGCAAGAGCGTCGGCGAGAGCAGCAAGGAAGTCGTCGCCGCCCTCGACAGGCGGATCAACGAGATCAACGGCATCATCACCAGCAGCGGCACGACCTTCGTGGACACGGTCGGGTCGCGGATCGCCGCGCTCGACAGTTCGCTCGGCAGCCATGCGAGCGAGGTCGCCAACGCTCTCGACGGCCGGATCGCGCGCCTCGAGGACCTGCTGATCGCGCGCGCCGAATCGGTCACGGCCGGCATCGAAGCCCGCACCCGGGCGGCCGCCGACCTCCTGCTCGGCCGCGCCGAGTGCGTCGCCGCGGATGTAGAGACGCGCAGCAAAGCCGCCGCTGATCTTCTGCTCAACAGCAACAATTCATTCACCAGCGAGTTCGAGTCGCGCAGCAAAGCCGCCGCCGACCTGCTTCTCGGCCGCGCCAATACGGTCGCCGCCGATATCGAAATGCGCAGCCGAGCGGCGGCCGATCTTCTGCTCGGCTGCACCGAGTCGTTTTCCACCGACATCGAGACCCGCAGCAAGGCCGCGGCCGACCTGCTTCTCGGCCGCGCCAGTTCGGTCGCCGCCGACATCGAAACGCGCAGCCGAGCGGCGGCGGACCACCTGCTCGGCCGCACCGAATCGATCGCGAGCGACATCGAGGCCCGCAGCAAGGTCGCGGCGAGTGCGATCATCGAGCGCGCCTATTCGGTCTCGACCGACCTCGAAGCCCGCACCAAAATGGCGGCTGATCTGCTGGCCGACCGCGTGCAGGCGGCGGCAGCCACGATCGAGCAGTCGACCGGTTCGGCGGCCGAATCGCTCGCCGGCCGCATGGACCAGATCGCCACCGACATCGAGACGCGCAGCAGCACCTCGGTCTCCGCCATCGGCAACCGGTTCGACAGCTTCGCCCGCGACCTCGAAATCCACAGCCATACCGCCGCTTCGTTCCTCACCCAGCGGATGGACAGCTTCGGCAGGGAAATGCAGGCGAAGAGCGACAGCGCCGCCGCGTTCCTGGCGGAGCGCGCCGAGACCGCGGCGCGCGCCGTCGAAGACCGCAGCACCGCCGCGACCGAGTTTCTCGCCACGCGTCTCGACGCCGTGACGAGCGAGGCGGAACAGCGCAGCCGGTCGAGCGCCGAGACGCTCGCAAGCCGCATCGAGCAGCTCGCCAACGCGGTCACGACGAACACCGGGGCGGCGCAGGCGGCGATCGACGCGCTCATCTCCAAGACCACCGCCGCGATCGACGGCAGCGCGGGCGACTTCGAGGCGCGCATCGGCAACGCCACCACGACGTCGACCACAGCGCTGCAGACGAGCATCGGCGACATCGAAACCATGCTCGGCACGCTGCTGTCGGAGCTCGGCGGCACGCTCAAGCAGGATGCTGTCGAACTGGAGCATCTGCTCACCGCGGCCTCCGCGGGCGTGAGCGGCGCGCTCAAGCAGGATTCGGCCGAG
This sequence comes from Rhodoplanes sp., assembly GCA_036281135.1. GTDB lineage: Bacteria > Pseudomonadota > Alphaproteobacteria > Rhizobiales > Xanthobacteraceae > Rhodoplanes. Next base: position 4,994 of record DASUPI010000474.1, read on the forward strand.
ATCGAGCGCGTGCTCGGCGCGCTCGCATTGGGATTGCGCACGACGCTCAAGAAGGATGCGGCCGAGGTCGAGGAACTTCTCGGCGCGCTGGTCGGGCGCCTGAGCGGCACGATGAAACAGGATGCGATCGACGTCGAGCGGATGCTGACGACGATCTCGTCCGGAATGCGCGATAGCATCCATGACGACACGGCCGCCGTGGAGAGCATGCTCACCACGCTGTCCGCGAGCGTGAGCGACACGCTGAAGCGGGACGCGACCGAAGTCGAGCGTATGCTGACGGCCGTCTGCTCCGGAATGAGCGGAACGCTCCGGCAGGATGCGGCGGACATCGAGCGCACGCTCAACGCCCTCTCCGGGGGAATGAGCGGAACGCTCAGGCAGGACACGGCGGATGTCGAGCGCGTGCTCACCGACCTCTCCGCCGGGATGAGCGGAACGCTCAAGCAGGATGCGGCGGAGGTCGAACGCCTGCTCACCACGCTCTCCTCCGGGATGAGCGGCACGCTCCGACAGGACGCCGCGGAGATCGAGCAGACGCTCACCTCGCTGTCGGCCGCCGTGAGCGGCACGCTCACGCAGGACGCGGCGCAGGTCGAGCGTACGTTCAGCGAGCTCTCCTCGCGCATGAACGAGACGCTCCGGCAGGACGCGACGCAGGTCGAACGGATGCTCGAAGCGCTGTTCACCGGCATGAGCGGAACGCTCCGACAGGACGCGGCGGAGGTGGAGCGCCTGATTACCTCGCTGTCGTCCGGCATGAGCGACATTGTCAAGCAGGACGCCGCCGAGGTGAACCGCGTTCTCAGTTCGCTCTCCGCCGGGATCAGCGACCTGCTCAAGCACGACGCCGCCGACCTCGAACAGACCTTGTCCGCCGCCTCGGCCAACGCCAGCGGCGCCTTGAAGCAGAACGTGATGGAGGTCGAGCACAGCTTGCGCGAACTGAGCGTCGAGGTCGCGCGCAATTTCGTCGGCAAGGCGGACGAAATCGTGGTCGCGGTCGAGAAGCGATGCGCCGAGCTCAACCACGTTCTCGACGAGAAGAGCAACAGCCTGATCACCGCGCTCGTCGTCAAGGGCGGCGAATTCACCGAAGGCATGACGCGGGTGACCGACCAGGCGGTGAAGTCGATCGAGGACAAGGGCTTCGCCTTCACTCAGACCATGATGGACAACAGCAGTGAACTCGCGCGCGCGATCACCGAGGCGAGTGTGACGGCGACCGACGCGGTCAACCGCAATCTGAAAGAGCTGCAGGACACGTCGCGCAATTCCGTGACCGAATCGGCGGCCGCCCTGACCAAGCGCATGCACGACTGGCAGGAGACCACGCAAGCGACGCTCGCGCATTCGGCGGCCAACCTGACCCAGGCGCTGCAAGCGCTGCATGAAACGACGCGCGACGCCGCCGGCGAGGCGACGGCCGCCCTGACGCAACGGACGGAGGAGTTGCAGGAAGCCGCGCGGACGGCGCTCGATCAGGCGACCGCCGCCCTCACGCAGAAGACCCAGGAACTGCAAGAGGCGGCGCGCACGTCGATCACGCAGTCGACCGCCGTTCTGACCCAGAGCGTGCAGGAATTGCGCGACACGGCGCATACGGCGGTCGCGCAGTCCTCCGCCGATCTCTCGCAGAAGACGCGGGAGCTGCAGGAGATCACGCGGCAGACGGTCGAGGAATCGATCGCCGCGGTGACGCAGCGGATGGAAGAGCTGCAGCAGTCGACACAAGGAGCGGTCGAGCAGTCGAAGCAGACCGGGATCGCCACGGTCGCCGAGATTCTCGAGACGCACGGCATGCTGCGCTCCGACACGACCGCTCTGTTCGAGCGGCTGCGCGAAGCGAACGGGCTCATCCGCGAGGTCCTGACCGGCGCGCAGGACAATCTCGGCACGATCGAGCAGAGCCTGTCGTCGCGCATCAACCAGTTCGTCGAGACGATGAATCAACTGCTCGCCCGCACCAGTTCGACGACGGAGAGCGTTACCGAGAACATCGGCTCGTTCCAGGACATCAGCGGCAAGGTGCTGAGCGAGCTCGGCGACATCGTGGTGCAGTTCGACAGCCACGGCCGCTCGCTCGCGGCCATGGTGGAACTGGTCGAGGGAACCAATCGTCGCACCGAGGAGGCCGTGACGGCGCGCCGTCAGGAGATCGACGATGTCATCACGACGCTCGACAGCCGCACCGAGGATCTCGATCTGCGGCTGAAGCGGTTCTCCGGCCTGCTCGACGAGTCGCTCGTCGCGGCGGAAGGGCGCGCGCGCGACATCGCCCGTCTCGTCGCGGAAGCGAGCTCACAGGGCGCCCGCGCCATCGCCGAGCATCATGAGCGGGTCCGCATGGCGTCCGAGGAGGAACGGCAGCGTACGACGGAATCCCTGCACGGTGTCTACGAGCAGGCGTCGAACGAAGCGCATGCGCTGTTCCGGCAGACGGCGAACGAGGCGGAAGGCATGCTGCAAGGCGCGACCGCGCGTTTCTCCGACGTCCTGCAGACCATGCGGCAGATGGCCGGCGAAATGCAGCATGAACTCGAAGGCACGCGCGAGGAGCTGCGGCGCGGCATTCTTCAGCTGCCGCAGGAGACGGCCGAGAGCACGGCGCAGTTGCGCCGGGTGATCGTCGACCAGATCGAGGCGCTGGCGGAACTGAACCGGATCGTCGCCCGGCACGGCCGCAACATCGACACCGCCACGACGGAGCCGGCGCGTCGCGTCTATCGCGAAGAGCCGTTGCTCGCGAGCGTGAGCGGCGGACGGCAGGAAACGGCTGCGCAGCGGCAGGCCGCGCGGGCGGACCAGATCGCGCCTCCCGCCCCGCCTCAGCCACAGCGCCACGCCGAACCGGCGGCGCCGGCGCCGGAGAAGGGCCGCGGCGGCTGGCTCTCCGACCTGTTGAGCCGCGCCTCGCGCGAAACCGACGAAGAGGATCGCGAGGAACTGTCCGGGCGCGCGGATGCCGGGCAGGCGGAGGCGCGGCCGGTGCGCCACGCGATCGAGACGCTCGACTCGCTCTCGGTCGACATCGCCCGCATGATCGACCATGACGCGACCGCCGAGCTGTGGGACCGCTACAATCGCGGCGAACGCAATGTCTTCACCCGGCGGCTCTACACCATTCAGGGGCAGAAGACGTTCGAGGAAATCCGCAAACGCTATCGCAGCGACCGGGAGTTCAAGGACACCGTCGATCGCTATATCGACGAGTTCGAGCAGCTTCTGGAAGAGGTGTCGCGCAATGATCGCGGGCAGGTCGTCGCACGTACCTATCTCACCTCGGAGACCGGCAAGGTGTACACCATGCTCGCACACGCAGCGGGCCGGCTCGACTAGCCGGCGACTGCAGGCGAGAGCTCACGACGGGAGCGCGCTGGGCGCGCTCTTTTTTGCGCCGCCGGAATTGATTGGAAGCACGTGAGGAGAACGGCTATTGCCGCACGGCCCGCGCTCCGGCGGGACGCGACGGCGCGCCGCCGAACAGGAGCCGGCTCGGATTCTGGTCGATATTCTTGACCGCCTGCTCGAGCGTCGAGATCGCCCGGCGGCCGTCGATGGCGAGCCGCTCCCATTCGCGCAGCCCCGAATTGCTGAATCGCGTCAGGCCGTTCGCCATTTCGGACACGTTCTTGTCGAGATTGTCGGCGAGCGAGCGCACCGAGCGCGCGGCTTCGGCGACGTCGCCGAGCTTCGCCTCAGCCCCGCCGACCAAACCCTCCGCATTGGCGATAATGCGTTCGATGCGATCCGCATTGCCGGCGAGCGTCCCGGTGAAGACTTCCAGGTTTTTCAGCGAGGTGCGCACGGAGACCTCGTTCTCCGACACGACGGTGTCGAGCCGCCGCAGCACGCTGCGCGCCGCCGAACTCAGGTCCTGGGTCGAGCCGAGATCGGCCCGCAATACCGGCGGATCGAGCAAGGGAGCGGTCTGCGAGCCGCCGCGCAGCGCGATGGTGGCGAAGCCGGTCAGCCCCTGGAATTCGAGCCCGACGCCGGTGTCCTGGCGGAGCGCCACGTCCTTGTCGACGTAAATGGCGGCGATCACCTGGCGGGGCGCTTCCGGATCGATCCGCAGGCTCGCCACCTCCCCCACCCGCAACCCGTTGAACAGCACCCAGCCGCCCGGCCGCAGCCCCGACACGGTGCCGTCGAACACCACGTCGTAGCGCTTGCGCTCAGGCCCGCTGCTGGGAGAGTTGAACCAGTAGACGAACCCGAAACCGCCGGCGATGACCGCGAGCGTGAACAGGCCGACCAGGATGTAATTCGCTCTCGTTTCCATGCGACTGGTCCCGTCCCCTCAGGCCGTTCCGGCCGCGTCGAACGCGCGCGAACGCTTGCCGCGGAAATACGCCTTAACCCAGGGATGCTCGGATGCGAGCATGGCCGCCATCGGCCCCGCGGTGATCACCTTGCAATCCGCCAACACGGCAATCCGGTCGCACACCGAATGCAGGCTGTCGAGGTCGTGCGTTACCATGAAAACCGTCAATCCCAAAGTGTGTTGTAACGTCTTGATCAACAAGTCGAATTCGCCAGCGCCGATGGGGTCGAGTCCGGACGTCGGCTCGTCCAGGAAGACGATCTCCGGATCGAGCGCCAGCGCCCGGGCGAGCGCGACCCGCTTGATCATGCCGCCGGACAACTCGGCCGGGTACTTGTCGCCGACGTCCGGCGACAGGCCAACCATTTCGAGCTTCGCGGCCGCGATCTCGTCCATCAGCCGGCGCGACAGGCGCAGATATTCGCGCATCGGGAACTGCACGTTCTGCCGCACGGTCAGCGAAGAGAACAGCGCGCCCTGCTGAAACAGCACGCCCCAGCGCCGTTCAAGCGCGCGGCGCGCGTCTTCGCTCAGCCCGTCCAGATCGATCCCGAACACGGCGACCCGGCCGGAGCGGCGCGGCAAGAGCCCGATGATCGTGCGCATCAACACCGACTTGCCCACGCCGGACGCGCCGACGAAGCCCAGGATTTCGCCGCGAAACACATCGAGCGAGACGCCGTTGAGCACGATCGCCTCGCCGAAGCCGACGACGAGGTCGTGCACGCTGATCACCGCCTCGTTGCCGGGGGCCAACATGCTCACATCCCGACCGCTGCGAAAAACACCGCGAACAGGCCGTCGATCACGACCACGAGGAAGATCGATTTCACCACCGAGGCGGTCGTGTGCAGGCCGAGCGACTCGGCGCTGCCCTCCACGCTCAAACCTTCCACGCAAGCGACGATCCCGATCACCAGCGCGATGAAAGGCGCCTTCACCATGCCGACGACGAAATCATCGACCGTGATCGCGTCGCGCAGCCGCGACAGGAAGATTTCCGAGCTCATGCCGGCTTGGAGCCAGCACACCAGATAGGCCCCATACAGCGCCGTGATCGCTCCGATAAAGGTGAGCGCCGGCAGCGCGATCACCAGCGCAACGATGCGCGGCAGGACCAGGATTTCCAGCGGATCGAATCCCATGGTGCGCAGCGCGTCGATCTCTTCGCGCATTTTCATCGAGCCGAGTTCGGCGGTGTAGGAGCTGGCGGAGCGGCCGGCCACCATCATCGCCACCATGACCATGCCCAGCTCCCGCAGCACCAGGATGCCGACCATGTCGATGACATAGATCTCGATGCCGAACCGGCGGAAATGGAACAGCCCCTGCTGCGCGATGATCCCGCCGAGCAGCAAGGTGATCAAGACGATGATCGGCGTCGCGCGAAATCCGACCCGGTCGAGATGATGGATCGTGGAGGTGAAGCGGAAGGTCCAGGGCCGCGCCAGGCATCGCGCGCCTGCAATGGACACCGCTCCGAGCATCTGGATGATCAGGAGGAAGTCGTTTCCGAGCGCGAGCGTGCCGCGTTTCAACCCGGCCGACACGGTCGCGAGCGTGTGGTCGCGCGCCGCCGCGATTTTCTCCTGGTTGACGTGTTGCGCCTCGGCGACGAGCTCACGATAGCGCTCGGGCAGATCGACCACCGTCGCCTCGCGTCCGGCGGCGGCGAACCCGCGCACCAGGCGTTCGAGCAGCCAGGCGCCGAATGTGTCGAGCCGCTCCACCTGCCCCATGTCGATATTGATGGCGGTCGCCTGCGGCGAACGTGCGATCGCCGCCTCGACGAGTCGCTCGAGATCGGCGGCGTGATCTGCGGTCCACGCGCCGCCGGCGGCGAACGCAAGCCGCCCGTCCTTCACGCTGACGTCGAGCAAGGAATGGCTCACGGCGCGCTGATGCTCCCTCTCACCTCTTCGGCCCCGTCCGGCGCCCGCGTCCGGAGCCGATCAAGGACAGCTGCGGACATATCGTTCACGCGCCAGCCGATTCATCGCTCCCGCGGAATGGAATGCACGGATCAGTCTGAAAGAACTAGCATATAGTCGGGACTTACCCACGGTCGGATTATGGTCGGATTGTGATCTATTGTTTCAATCGGTCACCGGGCGCTTTATGTACGCGACGCCCTCTCTGCTGCCGAGCCTGCCCGCACCGATGCCGATCCGCCTCTCCGTCACCGCCGAGCGCTGGCCGATCGCCGGATCGTTCACGATCAGCCGCGGGGCCAAGACCGAGGCGCATGTCGTGGTGGCGACGCTCACCGACGGCGAGCACACGGGCCGCGGCGAATGCGTGCCCTATGCCCGTTACGGCGAGACGGTGGACGGCGTGATCGCGGCGATCGAGACGCTTGCTCCGGCGCTCGCGCGCGGGCTCAGCGACGGTCTTGCCGCTTCCCTCCCCGCGGGCGCTGCGCGCAACGCGCTCGATTGCGCGCTGTGGGACCTCGCGGCGAAACGCAGCGGGAGCCCGGCTTACGCCTTGGCCGGCCTGCCGGCGCCGCGCCCGCTGGTCACCGCCTACACGATTTCGCTCGCCGCGGCGGACGCGATGGCGAACGCGGCCGCGGCCGCCTCCGCCCGCCCCTTGCTCAAGGTGAAGCTCGGCGCGCCGGGCGACACGGCGCGCATCGCCGCCGTGCGCAAGGCCGCACCCGACAGCGAGTTGATCGTCGACGCCAATGAAGGATGGGGCGCGGCCGACCTCGCCGGCAATCTCGCCGCCTGCGCCGACGCGGGCGTCCGGCTCGTCGAGCAGCCGCTTCCGGCCGGCGACGATGCGGCGCTCGCCGCGATTCCGCACGCCGTTCCCATCTGCGCCGACGAAAGCGTGCATGATCGCGCGTCGCTCGCCGCCCTGCGCGGACGCTACGATGCGGTCAACGTCAAGCTCGACAAGACCGGCGGACTGACCGAAGCGCTCGCCGTCGCCGCGGCGGCGCGCTCGCTCGGTTTCGACATCATGGTCGGCTGCATGGTGTCGACCTCGCTCGCCATCGCTCCCGCGCTTCTGGTCGCCCAGGGCGCGCGCTATGTCGACCT
>DASUPI010000475.1:0-5057 GCA_036281135.1 Rhodoplanes sp.
ATTCGCGCTCGTAATGCGCTGAATCCAAAGGTGATCGAAGAACACTAGGGAGTCAGTGCGATCTTGCGGTAACCTTGGGTCGACTGCTCGCAAACCGTTGATTCTAAAGCGGAGAGATGTCCGAGTGGTTGAAGGAGCACGCTTGGAAAACGATTGTGGTGACTCTCGCCAAGCGATATTGAAACACCTCTTGTCGTAGACGGAGCAACGATTTAGCTTCGCGAAATGCGCCCCGATGTGACTCCGTAAACGTCGGTATTTCTCGCCAGTCTTGCCCTCACCTTACACAGTTTCTACACAGTTTTCAGTTTCAGTTGCTTCAGACCGTCGTGGCAGGACCCGGTGTTCTCCACCGGTCCTGCACGTGGTAAAGCCTACGCACGAACACTAACCGGCGTTGAAAGCCGTGTTGCTGCTCTTGGCGCGCCAGGCCTTGATATCGTTCAGCACGGAGTTGTGATGCTGCTCGACAAGCTGGACGGCGTCGGCGCCGACCGGCAGGTGAAGTGGCGGTTTTCTCTCCGCTGCGATTTCAACAAGCAGGCGGCCGAGAGCGTTCGGATCGCCTTGTTGGGCATGGTTGGCGGTCTCCGTGGCGGCGCGAAACGCAGCATTTGACGCGCGATAGTCCTCGATGAGCGTCGCCGGTTCGAGAATCGCCGAGGACTTGTCTAGAAAATCGGTGCGGAAGTATCCGGGTCCGACAATTGTCGCGGTGATGCCGAACTCCTCGAGTTCGAGGGCGAGCGACTCTGTGAAGCCGGCCACCGCAAACTTGGAAGCGGCGTACGCTGTCCCGCGCGATCCACCGAGGTAGCCACCCATCGAAGCGATCGTGAACAAGTGCCCGCTGCGCTGGCGTCGCATGACTGGCAACACGGCGCGAGTGACGTTCATCACGCCGTATACGTTGGTTGCGAATTGCTGGTGGATTTGTTCAGGCGACATTTCCTCAAACGCAGTGATGAGACCGTAGCCCGCGTTGTTGACGAGGACATCGATTCGACCAAAGTGATCGACAGCGTCAGAGACGACTCTCGTCGCGGCAGTTGGGTCGGTTACGTCCAGAGAAGCCGTCATTAGCCGGGTGGCAGCCTCGTCGGGAATCGCGTATGCGGCGTTCTTGGGGATCTGATGCGTGTCGAACCAGTTTGGATTTTTGGACCCGACGACCGACACGGTGATCTCGCCCACCGTCGCCCTCCAGCGCCTATCCGCGCGCGACAAAAAGCGGGGCTAGGTCGTTTTCGGCCCTCCTTTGAGATCTGCCATGGGCAACGAGCGTTCGGCCCAGACGGCGACGACTAATCGAACTATCGGTTCAACGGTGTTCCGGCCGAACGCGCTTCTTGCTGATACAGATATTTCTGGAAGCCGATGAAGACTCGTCCAATGTCCTCAGGCTTGCCCAGGTGAGCCACCGCGTCGGCAATTGAGTTGTTGTATTTCAACCGCAACAATGGGGTCAGTTTCTCTTGGTCGAGTTCCTGCACGCCAACACGGACGTAGTGAGAGAGCACGAAGTCGAGAAAGGCTTGCTCTTTGCTCTCAAACGCCGCGCTGATCGCAACCTTGGCTCTCGCCGCGCGTTCCTCTCGGGTAAAGTCGTGTCTGCTGTAAGTTTTCATAGGAAACGAACGGCAGAAAACTACCGGCGTGGCTATTCGCTGCGGAGCGCTACGTTGGGATCGACCGCCGCGGCCCTGCGGGCCGGCAAGTAGCAGGCAAAGAACGCGGCACAGATCAACGGAATCGGCGTCACCACCAGCATCCACGGATCGACGATGGCGACGTCCAGCTCGAGATACGCGCGCGCGATCGCCCGGCCGACGAGGCCAATCGACAACCCGAAGATGAGCCCGTCGAGGACAGGACGATAGCCGTCCACGAGCACCATGCGCTTGATCTGTCCGGCGGTGGCCCCCAACGACATCCGCACGCCGATCTCCCGCGTGCGGTTTGCAATGATATGCGACTGGATGCCGTAGAGGCCCGCCATGGCGAGAAGCAGCGTGATCGCGCCGAGGCCGACCGCCGTCATGCCGAGCCCGCGCAGGACCTGAAACGGTCCGGCGAGCACCGATCGTCCCGTCCCGATGGTGTCGACCGCCACGTCCGGATCGGCACGCCGGATGGCCTCGCGCATCGCGCCCACCGCATTCGTCACCGATCCGGATGCCCGCGCGACGACCGTGATGAGCGGCTGGTAGTGCTGCGTCAGCGGCACGTAGGCCAGTGGCCGCGGATCCGCGAAGATACTGCCCACGTCCGTATCGGCGGCAACGCCGACGATCGTGGCCGTCGGGGACCGCGTCTGGCCGACCGCCATCTCCCGCCCGACGACGTCGGCGGTACCGAACATCTGCCGTGCCGTGAATTCGCTCAGGACCACGACGCGTGGCGCGGCCGGCCCGTCGCGATCGTCGAAACCGCGTCCACGAAGGATCTCCACCCCCAGCGTTCGGAACATCGAGGGGGCCCCGGCGATCGTCGTCACCACCTGCGGGTCCATTCGCGCGGCGCTCGTCTGTTCCAGTGGTGAGATGGACAGACGCAGCGTACTCGGCACGCCGAAGGGCAATCCACTCGACAGTGAGGCCGCCTCGACCGACGGATGGCGCCGCAGCTCGTCGAGTACCCGGTCGAAGATGCGCCGTGCGCGAGGCTCGTTCCACTCCGGCGTGTCGAAATTGAGAACGGCGACGCCGATTCGATCCAGGTCGATGCCGGAATCATGGCGCGCCTCCGCGATCGAGTACTTCACGAACATGGTGGCGATGATGAAGAACCCGGCCGCGATGGCGACCTGCCACCGCAGGAGAAGCCGCTGGCGCCGGCCGCGCTGCGGTCCGGCGGCCGATCCGCCGGCGAGCGCGCCGCGAACGTCGAGCGTGCGCGTCAGCTGAATCGCCGGCTCGAGGCCGAAGACGACGAGCGCGATGAGGAGCGACGAGACCGCGATCGTCAGCGCCGGCACGTTCAGCGCGGGATGAAACGACAGCGTGGTACGGCCGCCGAAAGGCATGGCGAGGCTGAACTCGGTGTCCATCACGACGCGCAACAGCTCGAACATGACGTAGGACGCGAATGCGCCGCCGGCCGCCAGCATCACGCTCTCGAGACACTGTTCGCGCACGAGCCGCCACCTCGATGCGCCGAGGGCGCGCCGCACGGCGAGCTCGCGCAGCCGTGTACTTCCGCGGGCGAGCACGAGGTTGCCGAGGTTCGTGCAGGCGACGACCAGCACCAACCCGACGAGCGCCACGAGCGTCCTCCCGAACCGGCGCACGGCGGAGTCCTCGTCGTCGGAGATCGCCGCCATGGTCTTTGCGCGCCACGGGCGATCCGTGGCGCCGACGCCCTTGCCACGGAATCGCGGCGGAAAAAACTCGTCGAGCCGCTCGGCGATGGTCTGCATTTCCGCCGATGCCGCGGCGATCGTCACCTCCGTTGCGAGGCGGCCAAAGACGGTGAGCCGTCGATCGTCTCGTGCTGTGGCGCGCGGCGCCGCCGTCCGGGGGGACTCCTTCAACCGTGACTCGGTACCGAGTGGAATCCAGAACTGCGTGCCCACCAGCCATCCGCGAGGACCGCTGAACGAGGCCGGCGCCACGCCGATAATCTCGAAGGGTTCTCCGGAGATCGCCACGGTGGCGCCGACGATCCGCGGATCGGACGCGAACCGCCGTCGCCACAGCGTATCGCTCAGCATCACCACACGTCCGCCGCCGGCATCGTCGCTCGGCTGAATCGTGCGTCCGAGCTTGGCGCCCACGCCGAGCGTGGCGAAGTACGATCCGCTCACCGACTCGCCGATGACCATCTCCGTCACGGACGGCAGGGCAAGGCGGCGAACGAACGTGGCGGACGCGGCGACGTGGGAGAACGACGTCTGGGCGGTCTGCACATCGCGGAAGTCCGGCTCCGACACCGTGCCGGTCAGCAGCCGTCCGCTGTACGGGGTGACGATGACGGCGACGCGATCGGGCTCGTGGATGCCGAGGCCGCGCAGGAACACCGCATCGACGATCGAATACACGGCTGTCGTGATCGCGACGCCGACCGCGAGCGAGAGAATCGCGAAGGTTGTGAAGAGAGGCGTCGCGCCGAGCCGCCTGAGCGCGAGCCTGATGTCGCGGCCCACGGCTGTCGAGGGTAGCACGCCCGGCTACCGGCCGATCACGACCTTGAAGCCGCCGCCGGCGTAGAAATGCCCTCCGTCGTCGGAGAACACCGAATGGCCGATGTTCGCGTACACGACGACGTTGCGCACGCCGTCGATGATGCCGGCGTTCACCAGCACGAGCCGATCTCGCTGGAAGTCGATGCTCGATTCGGTGCGCAGCTCGATCATCGCGGCGACCTTCCGCGTGAACGACCGGCCGAACGCGAAGCCGAATCCGGATGCGAGCTCCCGCGATGGATCGTGCAACGGTTTTTCGAGCTCGCCGTTGAACACGAACGTGAACGCGTGAAACTCGCGCGCGACGAGGAGCGGCAGCACGATGGTCTGGCCGGCCTCCGAGAGTCCCTTCTCGGCCCCGTGCGCCGGCGCGAATTCGAGCTGTGGATACACCGCGACGGAAATGCCGCGGCGCTCGTCGCCATAGAAGTCGAACTTCCCGCCGATCGCAGTCGTCCCGATGCCGGCCTTGTAACCCTCTCCGGCCTCATTGGCGGCGGAAACCGGGTCTTACACGATTCGCGCGATCAACTGTTGATGTGTGTCTTGTAAGCTGCTGATTCCAAGCCTGATGGAAGAACGCTGGGAATTGAAGGAGGGTTTTGCGTTACACTGTTCCTGGCCGTCCGCAAGTGCTTGATTCTAAACGGAGAGATGTCGGAGTGGTCGATCGAGCACGCTTGGAAAGCGATTTCGGCGAGCCTCACCAAACAACATCGAACACATCGTTGCGCAATCAGTTCAACGAGTTATCCTCGGTAGATGCTGCTCGATGTCACTCCGTAAATGTCGTGTTCGTCGCTGGTTTCGAGCCCGCCTTACACAGTTTCTACACAGTTCGATTTTCGATTAGCGCTCTCGCTGGCGATCAGAG
>DASUPI010000476.1:0-4538 GCA_036281135.1 Rhodoplanes sp.
CGACCGCATTGGTTGGATCACGGGAGAGGAACCGCCAGCCCCCTTGAGCGATAAAATGGATCACGAAGCGAATTCTGCCGCCGACGCGGGAATTTGCTTCAATGTTCTCAGGCCTAAGCAGCGACGCTTAGCGTCCGCGCACTAACTCTGCCAAATCCCAGGGAATGACGATGCAATGTCAAATGAGCCTTACAGCTGTTGCGGGAATTATACTTTGCCTGTTTGCGCTCCCCGCCAATGCGCAAGGCGCTGAGCCTGCGGCGGTTGCGGTCGGCACGGTTTATGCGGAGCGCCGGCCGATCGCCAAGACGGCCGACTTCGTTGGGCGCATCGAAGCGATCAACCGGGTCGAGATCAGGGCGCGGGTCAAGGGATTCCTAGAAGAGGTGCTCTTCAAAGAAGGTGAACTAGTGAAGGAAGGCCAGCCGCTCTATCGCATCGAGAAAGGCCAGTTCGAGGCCGCCGTTGAGCAGGCGGCGGGTGCGCTCGAGCGCAGCAAGGCGTCCTTGACGCTGGCCGGCTTGCAGCGCAAGCGCGCGGAGGACCTGCTCGCGAAGGCTTCGGGCACGGTGGTCGCGCGTGACCAGGCCTTAGCGGAGGAAGAGGGTGCGAAAGGCGCGCTCATGACGGACGAGGCGAACTTACGCACCGCCAAAATCAACCTCGGCTACACCGACATCGTAGCTCCGATCGCCGGCAAGATTGGCCGCACCAGCCTCACGAAGGGCAATGTGGTCGGTCCGGAAAGCGGTCCGCTGACCACGATCGTCAGCCAGGACCCGATGTATGTGACCTTCCCGGTGAGTCAGCGCGAGTTCCTGCAAGCGAAGGAAGGCAGCCAGGAGCGCGAGGTGCAAAGCATCAAGGTTCGGATCCGCTTTTCCGATGGATCGACCTACGACCAGCTCGGCGTGATCAATTTTATCGACGTATCGGTGGACCGCACCACCGATACGGTCATCGCCCGAGCCACCATTCCTAATCCGAAAGGCGTACTGATTGACGGACAATTAGTGCGCGTCGTGCTTGAGAGCGGCAAGCCCGAGGAAGCCGTAGTCATCCCGCAATCCGCGCTCATCGCTGACCAGCAGGGCGTTTACGTTTTCGTGGTCGAGGACGGCAAGGCGGCGGTGAAGCGGCTCAAGCTCGGCGACGAGAGCGGGACCGAAGTCGTCGTTGAGGACGGGCTGTCGACTGGCGCGCAGGTGATCGTGGAAGGCCTGCAGAATGTGCGGCCCGGCATCGCCGTGCGCGCAAGCCCCCTCCCGCAAGGCGTGAACCGGATATAGCCGATGCTGTCCGCGATCTTCGTCGACCGGCCGCGCCTTGCGATCGTCATCGCCATTGTGACGACCATTGCTGGTCTGCTGGCGCTTTACGCGATTCCCTTCGCGCAATATCCCGATATCGTCCCGCCCCAGGTCTCCGTCTCGACACGCTATCCCGGGGCGTCGGCGGCGGTGGTCGACGCGACCATCGCTCAGCCAATCGAGGCGCAGGTGGTCGGCGTCGACAAGATGATCTATATGAAAAGCGTGAGCGGCGACGATGGCAGCTACACGCTCCAAGCGTCGTTCGAGCTCGGCACCAATCCCGACATCAACACCGTCAACGTCAACAACCGGGTGCAGGTCGCGCTGTCGAAGCTGCCGGAGGACGTCCAGCGCCAGGGCGTCACGGTGAAGAAGCAGTCGTCGGCCCTGCTCGGGGTGATCGCCGTCTACTCGCCCAAATCCACCAACGATCCGCTGTTCATTTCTAATTACGTCACGATCAATCTGCTCGACCAGATCAAGAGCACCCCGGGGGTTGGCGACGCGACGCTGTGGGGGCCGCAGGATTATGCCATGCGGGCCTGGGTTCGCACCGACCGGCTGACCGGACTTGGCCTGACGACCGGCGACATCATCAAGGCGATCCAGGCGCAAAATGTGCAAGCCGCAGTCGGGCGCATCGGGGCGCGGCCGATTTCCAACGATCAGCAGCTTCAGCTGAACATCCAGACCAAGGGCCGATTGGACTCCGTCAAGGATTTCGAGAAGATCGTCATTCGCACCAATCCGGACGGCTCAGCGCTGCGCCTCGGCGATGTGGCAAGGTTGGAACTCGGCGCCGCCAGTCTCGACCGCGAGACGCGATTCAACGGCGGGCCAGCGGCCGTCCTCGCGATCTATCAGTCTCCTGGGGCAAACGCCATTTCAACCCTGAAGGCGGTGAAGGATCGCCTTGCCGAACTCGAAAAGCGTTTCCCTGCGGACCTCGCCTGGAAGGTTACCTACGATCCGACGACATTCGTCAAGGACACGATCCACGAGGTGCAGAAGACGCTGGTCGAGGCCTTCATTCTCGTGGTGCTGGTCGTATTCCTCTTCCTCGGCAGCGTGCGCGCGACGCTCATCCCGACATTGGCGGTGCCGGTCAGCCTGATCGGCACGTTCATCGCGCTGCTGGCGATCGGCTATTCAGCCAACACGGTTTCCCTGCTCGCCATCGTGCTGGCGATCGGCATCGTGGTCGATGACGCGATCGTCGTGGTGGAGAACGTCGAGCGGGTGATGGAGGAGCATCCCGAGCTGTCGCCCGCGGAGGCGACCAAGAAGGCGATGGCCGAAATCACCGCGCCGATCATCGCGATCACGCTGGTGCTGTTATCGGTGTTCGTGCCGGTCGCCTTCATACCCGGAATTTCCGGCGAGCTGTTCCGGCAGTTCGCGATCACGGTTGCGGTATCGATGTTCTTGTCGGCGATCAATGCGCTGACCTTGTCGCCTGCTTTGTGCGGAATTCTGTTGCGCCCACATCACGGCCCGCGGCGCGGCGTCATCGGTGTCGTTATGCGATCAATCGACCGCGTTCGCGACGCCTACGGGGCTGCGGTCGCCCGCATCGTGCGCGTCTCGACTTTCGGATTGGTGGCGGTCGGCGTCGCCATGCTCGGAACTTTCGGCCTCTCCAAGATGACGCCCACCGGGTTCTTGCCGGAGGACGACCAAGGGGCGCTGTTCGTGGTCGTGCAGCTTCCCGGCGCAGCCTCGATCGAGCGGACCTCAGACGTCATCCGAAAAGCCGAGACGATTCTGCGCGAGGAGGAGGCGGTCGAGGACTTCACTTCCGTCGTCGGCCTCAACTTCATCGACAACTACTCGCAATCCAATGCGGCGTTCATCGTCGTCACGCTCAAGCCGTTTGAGGAGCGCAAGGGTCGGGCCCTCGGCGCGGCGGAAATCATTGCCCGACTCGGCCCCAAATTCCGCGAGATCCAGGGGGGGACTGTCGTTCCCCTCGCTCCGCCGCCGATCATCGGCCTCGGCAGCGGCGGCGGCTTCACCTATGTTCTGCAGGACCTTCGCGGCGGGGACCCGAAAGCGCTCGCGCAAGTGGTTCGCGGCCTTGTCGTGGCGGCCAACCAGGACCCGCAATTGGCGCGCGTATTCACCACCTTCTCGGCGACGAACCCATCGATCTATCTCGATATCGATCGGGACAAGGCGCAGATACTCGGCGTCGAACTGAGCAGCGTCTTTCAGGCCCTGCAGGCTTCGCTCGGCGGCTTCTATGTCAACGACATGAATCTGTTCGGCCGCACCTGGCAGGTCCAGGTGCAGGCCGAGGCCGCGGACCGGTCGAGCGTGGACGACATCAGCCGCATCAATGTGCGCAACGCCGAAGGAAAGATGGTTCCGCTGCGCAGCCTGGTGGAAGTCCGCGTTGTCGTCGGCCCGCCGTCACTGATCCGGTTCAACAATCTTCGCGCCGTCACGGTACAGGGCACTCCAGCGCCGGGCGTTTCTTCCGGGCAGGCGCTCAACGCGATGGAAAAGGTTTCCGCGCGTACGCTGCCGCAGGGCTATGCCGGCACGTGGACCGACACCGCGTTCCAGGAAAAGCGCGCGGAAGGGAGGACGGCGATAATCCTCGGCTTCGCCCTGCTGTTCGCGTTCCTGTTCCTGGTTGCGCTCTATGAGAGCTGGACCATTCCCGTGCCTGTGCTCTTGTCAGTTACAGTCGGCGTGCTCGGGGCGTTCGCTGCGATACTGATCGGCGGCCTGACGCTCGACCTCTATGGCCAGATCGGCATGGTGGTGCTGATTGGGCTCGCCGCCAAGAACGGCATTCTGATCGTCGAATTTGCCAAGGAGCAGAGGGAGAAGGGCGTCCCGCTGGTGGAGGCCGCAATCGAGGGCTCCCGCCTGCGTTTCCGGCCCGTTATGATGACCTCGTTCGCGTTCATCCTCGGCCTTTTCCCGCTCGTAGTGGCGGCCGGCGCGTCGCAGCTCGCGCGCCGCAATGTCGGCACGCCCGTGTTCGGCGGAATGATATTCGCCTCGTTCATCGGCATCTTTGTCATCCCGCCCCTGTACGTCTCGTTCCAATCCATCCGGGAGAAGCTCAGGCCGTCAACGCGCCCGCGCGAGGAGCGCGCGACCGCCTCCGATGCGGCCGCTATGCGTGAGCCCGGCGCGCCGCCCGCGACGAAAGCGCTGTCTCCGACGGAATGAAAAGCGTAAATTCGGCCATGCCTGACCAACCCTCGAAGA
>DASUPI010000477.1:0-2664 GCA_036281135.1 Rhodoplanes sp.
GATACGGCAGATATGTTCCGGCCGGCCGCCGGCCTCGGCCAGCACCGCGAGCACATTGGCGAGCGCCTGCTCGAACTGCGGCGCGAGGTCTTTACTCTCGAACACCTGCGCGGCATTCCATCCGACCTGGCCCGCGATGAACACGAGCCGCCCGGTCGCCTCGATCCCGTTGCTGTAGCCGACCGGCGCCTTCCAGCCGGGCGGGCAGAGAATGCGAAGGATCATCGGGCGCTCCTCGATTCGGCAGGTTCCTGCCGGCAGGCACGGTTTCACTATAGCGCCCGAGCGGAGGTGAGCGAACCGCCTGGCAGCATCTCAATCAAACGGCGCTTCCGCGGAAAACTTCGCCCTGCCTGAGCGCAACTGGTTGTGCTCCTCCCCCTTCGCGAAAACGCACAGCATCGGCTGCCGTCGCCTCACCGCCATGTGCCCGACGCATAGGTATATTGACTTAGCGCAATGCGCCGCTGCGGTTACTTCTTTCTTGCTAGTTCGTTTCACACTGCTGACCTCCGAACAACAAAGAAAGATGGAGCAGACCATGAAGCGACTATTGCTGGCGGCAACGATGTTCGCCTTCGCCAGCGTGCCCGGTCTGGCGAACGACCAGGCCCTCCTGAAAGACGCGCAAACCTACTTTCAAGCCGATCCCCTCGATCGTGCCGGCGGTGAAGGACAATGCCGTCACACGCGACAAGGTCGACCTCGGCAAGATGCTGTTCTTCGACCGCGCGTGTCGGGCTCCCACCTGATCAGCTGCAACACCTGCCACAATCTGTCGATGGGCGGCGACGACAATCTCGAGACCTCGATCGGTCACGGCTGGGCCAAGGGTCCGCGCAACGCGCCGACCGTGCTCAACGCCGTGTTCAACAAGGCGCAGTTCTGGGACGGCCGCGCGGCCGACCTGAAGGCGCAGGCGAAGGGCCCGATCCAGGCCGGCGTCGAGATGAACAATACGCCCAAGGTGGTCGAGGAGACGCTGCTGAGCATCCCGTATGTGGCCAAGTTCAAGACCGCCTTCCCCAACGAGGCCCAGCCGGTGACCTTCGACAATCTCGCCAGGGCCATCGAGGCCTTCGAGGCCACCCTGATCACGCCCGCCTCGCGCTTCAACCAGTTCCTGGAAGACAATGTCGCCGCGCTCACCGCGGTCGAAAAGGACGGACTGCGCCTGTTCATGGACAAGGGGTGCGTCGCCTGCCACCAGGGCGTCAATCTCGGCGGCGAGGAGTACTACCCGTTCGGCGTGGTGGAAAAGCCCGGCGCCGTGATTTTGCCGGCCAAGGACCGCGGGCGCTTCGAAGTCACCAAGACGGCGGATGCGGACTACATGTTCCGCGCCGGCCCGCTGCGCAACATAGCCCTGACCGGTCCCTATTTCCACTCCGGCAAAGTGTGGGACCTCAAGCAGGCGGTCGCGGTCATGGCGACGAGCCAGCTCGGCGCCAAGCTGACCGACAAAGAAGTCGATGCGATCACCGCCTTCCTCATCACGCTGACCGGCGAGCAGCCCCGGGTCGAGCTGCCGATCCTGCCGCTGAGCACGGACAAGACCCCGCTGCCGAAGTAAGCCTGCAGCAGACCCCCTGCCCACCATCAACAGCCGCGCGAGAAACCTCGCGCGGCTGTTTTGCTTTTCCGCTTTCGGGTCAGCCGCGCGGAGCGTCGGGCGCGGCGAGGATCAGCGTCCAGAACACCTTGTATTTCGATGACGACGCATAAACCGCGGCGATCCCCATGCGGCTCACGCCACTCTGCAGCATATTGGCGCGATGCGGCGGAGAATCGCGCCATCCAGAAAAGGCTTCCGCGAGCGTATGATAGCCGGCTGAGACATTTTCCACAGCCAGTCGGCCGCCATAGCCGCCCGACATCAAACGGCTCTTGAAATCGCCGCCCACGTCGTGGCCGAGCTTGTTCCTTTCCGCCATGGCGCGCGACTGCTGCTGCGCGAGCTGCATGAGACCGGAATCGATCTCGACGGGCGAAAGCCCGTTGTTGCGGCGATAGCCCGAGATCATCGAGGCGGCGGCGCCGGCGTCGAGTTCAACATTCGGCCCGGCCAGGCTCCGATAGAAGCTCGGTTCACCGGACGGCGGAGCGCGGTCGCCGGCGCAGGCGGCGAGAAGCGCTGCCGCCGCAACGCCTGCGATGAAGGGCGCACGTGGCGCGGGGAGGCGTCGAGACATGCGCCGCTTCCGGTTCATCCCGTCTGCTTGAGGGAGGACAGGCCAGGCACGATTTCCTCGTGGCCCGGCTGCGGAATGCGGATGCCTGCGTCACGGAAGCGCTGAAGCACGGCGACATGCAGGTCGCTCTTCGCCGCAAGCGCATTCTCGACATTCGAGAGGATGCAGCGCAGCTCGAAATCGAGCCCGATATCGCCGAAGGCAATGAGATAGACGCCGGGCGGCGGCGTCCGCAGCACCGATGGGTGTTCGAGCGCGCAGGCCGCGAGCAGGCCGCGCACCTTCTCGACGTCGCTCCCGAACGCGACGCGCACTTTCAACGTGATGCGAGCGAGCGTGTTTGCGTGCGTCCAGTTCTTGACGACGCCGGTGATGAACTCGGAATTGGGAATGATGACGCTCGCGCGGTCGAACGTCTCGATCTCGGTCGCGCGCACGCTGATGCGGCGGACAATGCCCTCCTCGTTCTTGA
>DASUPI010000478.1:0-11155 GCA_036281135.1 Rhodoplanes sp.
CCGGTCTGGCGACGCGATGACAGCGGCGGAGCGATGGCCCTTCGCATCACCAAGACCGGCCTCGCAGCGTAGGGGCCCTCCGAGCAGCAATCGGCCGGCGGCGACGGCGAACGTGAACACGGATAGCCCGAAGGCGATCAGAAAGAGCTTGTCGCTCGCCTCCGCGCTGCGCGAAAATAAGTCCTGCCGCAGGCACTTCTGAGCCGCGTCCACGCGGTTTTGGCACCGGAGGCCCTGAGGGTCGTCCGCGCGGTTCATGCGCGCTCAATGGCGATCTCCGCCTTCTGCAGCATCGGCAGCTTTCCGACGCTCGCCCAGGATGGCACGGTGCGATGTTCCAACGGTTCTGCGACCGAATTGCCGATCGCGCTTTTCTGCGCTCGGCCCTAGCCGCCGGTGCGCGATGTCACAGCGACGCCATAACAATTGATTGCGCAGGCGTTTCGTTGACAGCCTCGGTGCTCCGCGTCTATGCCACCCAGAGCAGAAAAAACGGGAGACTGCCGATGCACCGGCGCATGATGTTGTCGATATTCGCTTTTCTGGCGGCGTGGTGGCTCGCGCCGGCGGTGCAGGCCCAGGACGCCGTCAAGGTCGGGTTTCACGCGCCACTGACCGGCTTTGCCGCGGCAGACGGCAAATCCGCCAAGCAAGGCGCCGAGCTTGCCGTGCAGAAGGCCAATGCGACCGGCGGCATCAATGGCAAGCAGATCGAACTCGTCGTGTATGACGACGAGGGCAAGCCGGAAAACGCGATCCCGCTCGCCAACAAGCTGATCGGCCAGGACAAGGTCGCGGTGGCGGTCTCCGGCGGCTACTCCGGGCCGACGCGGGCGGCGGCGCCCGTCTTTCAGCGCGCGGGTGTCCCGTACATTTCCGCCTATGCCATTCATCCGGACATCACCAGGGCCGGCGATTTCGTATTTCGCACCGGCATGATGGGCGAGGTACAGGGGCGCGCCGGGGCGAAACTCGTCGCCGACCAACTCAAGAAGAAGCGCGTCTCGATCGTCGCGGTGAACAACGACTTCGGCCAGGCGCTCACCGCGGGGTTCAAGGATGCCGCGCCGAAATTCAACCTGGAGGTCATCAAGGAGCACACCTTTGCAATGCCGGACCGGCAGTTCGGGCCGTTGGTGGCACAGGTGAAATCCGACAATCCGGACGTCATCTATGCGCCGGGTTACTTCTTCAATGCCGGGCCACTGGTCGCGCAGCTCCGTGCTGCCGGGGTCGATGCCACCATCATCGGCCAAGAGGGCTATGACAGCCAGCGCTTCATCGAGATCGCCGGAAAAGCCGCAGATGGCGTGATCATCACGACGTCGCTCGACCGCGACTCTCAGGATCCCGCGACCCGCACCTTCATCGACGACTACGAGAAGACCTTCAAGGATCGCGTCGACATGGTCGCGGCGTCCGGCAATGCGGCGATGACGGTGGCGATCGAAGGCTTGCGCAAGGCCGGCAGCGACGGCAAGGCCGTCCGTGATGCGATCCGCGCCAACGAGTTCACGACCGCGATTGGCAAGCTGAGCTTCAACGATCTCGGCGAAGTGAAGAAGGCGGTGCAGGTCCAGGTGGTGAAGGACGGCGAGTTCCACCGTTATGGCGTGATCGACGATCTTCAGTTTCTCGCGCCGCCTGAAAAGTAAGAAGGGTACCGAAATTCTCGACCTCGATGCGCGGGACTCCCGCGCATCCTCCTGCCAGCTCCGCCGCGGTGAAGGATGATTGCCGGTCAGGCCCGAGAATGGGCGACGGAAGAATGCCGCTGGAGAGCGGAGGGCCGAAGGACACCACATGCTCCATCTTGAGCTCGTGCTGCAGGGTCTGGTGAATGGCAGCATGTATGCCGTGGTCGCCGTCGGCCTGACCCTCATTTACGGCCTGCTGCGCATCCTCCACGTCGCCCATGCCGGCCTCTATACACTTGGCGCCTACATCACCGTTCTGCTGACCAACGCTACCGGCAATCTTGCGCTCGCGATCCTGGTGTCGGTGGTGATCGTCGGCCTGTGCGGCATGCTGGTGTACCGCCTGCTCTACGAGCCGTTGCTTGGCCAGCCGCCCTATGTCGCACTGATCGCCTCGATCGGTCTCTTCATCTGCATGGAGGAGAGCTATCGCATCATCTTCGGCCCCTACGGCAATTCGTTCACGACGCCACATCTCACCGGGCGGCTTTCGCTCGGGCCGATCAGCCTCGCGGCTGCCGACGCGGCGATGCTGGTCGGCGCCATCGTGCTGCTGTCGGGACTGGCGCTGCTGATGCAGCGCACGCGCTTCGGCATTGCCTGGCGCGCCACGGTCACCGATCCGGCCATGGCGCGCGCTTTCGGGATCGACACGATCCGCGTGCGCTACGTCAATTTCTTCATCGCCTCGGTGCTGGCGGCCGCGGCGGGATCGTTGGTCGCGATCCTCAACAATCTGGTCGAGCCGACCATGGGCAGCGTACCGAGCTACAAGTCGCTGGCGATCATCGTGCTCGGCGGGCTCGGCAATGTCGCCGGCACGCTGGCGGCGGCGTTGATGCTCGGGGTGATCGAAGCCTATGGGACGATCTATGCCGGCGCCTATCTCGACCGCGAGGCGATCGCCTTCATTTTTCTGATCGGCGTGCTGATGGTGCGGCCAAACGGCCTGTTTGCGGCGAGCTGACCGGTGATTGGGGCTTACGAACTCACGCTGGTCGCCGTCGTCAGCATCAACATCATGCTGGCGCTGGGCTTGAATCTGATCACCGGCTATTGCGGACAAGTCAGTCTCGGCCATGCCGCCTTCTTCGGCACCGGTGCCTATGCCGCGGCGCTGTTCGCCGGGGAAGGCGTGCCGCTCGCCGCGGTTCTGCCGCTCGCCGGCCTGTTCGCCTCGGCGCTGGGTCTGCTCGTCGGCTTTGCCTCGCTGCGGGTGCGCGCGGATTTTCTCGCCATCACCACCATGGGTGTCGGCTTCGTGTTTGTCGGCTTCGTGCGCAAGCAGGCCTGGCTCGGCGCCGAAATGGGGCTCACCAGTATCCCCGATCACGGGCTCGGCGATGTCGGCTTTATTGTGCTGTGCGTTGCGCTGGTGGTGGCGATGGCAGTGGCGATGGCGCGCATCAAGCAGAGCTGGCTCGGCTTCGGCTTTGCGGCGGTCGCCGATGACGAGAACACGGCGCGTACGCTCGGCATCGATGCCGCGCTCTACAAGCTCGCCGCCTTCGTGATTGGCACCTTCCTCGCGGGCGTCGCCGGGGCGGTCTATGCCTATTTCACCCGCTTCATCACTCCCGGTGCGTTCGGCTTCACGGCGTCGATCAGCATCCTCTGCATGGTGATTGTCGGCGGCGTCGGCTCGCTATGGGGCGTCATCGTTGCGGCGGCCGCGCTCACCCTGCTGCCCGAGTTTGTCCGCTTCATCAACGACTATAAGCTCATGATCTATGGCGCGCTGATCGTGCTCACCATGCGCTTTGCCCCAGGCGGTCTTGCCGGGCTCGTGCGCGACCTTCCGCTTCTTTCCCGCCTCGGTCAGGGTCGATGGAAACCCTCCTGAGCATCGAACAGGTGGTGGTGCAGTTCGGCGGTGTCACCGCCGTCGCCGGCGTCAGCTTTGCTCTGGGACGGGGCGAGTTGGTCGGCCTGATTGGACCCAACGGTGCCGGCAAGACGACACTCCTCCATTGCGTGATCGGCACGCTGCGCCCCAATGCGGGACGCATCATCCTCGAGGGGCGGGAGATCACCAGGCTCAATCCGGATCGGCGGGCGCGGCTGGGGCTCGCGCTCACCCACCAGATCGTCAAGCCGTTCCGCTCGATGAGCGTGCTCGATAATGTCACGCTTGCCGCCGGCTATGCCAAGACCAAGAGCATTCTTCACGCCATCAGATCGGTGTCGCGCGCGGCGGAACGGCGCCGCGCCGGAGAACTGCTCGCTCTCATCGGCATTGCCGATTATGCGCAGGCGTCGCCTGCGACGCTGCCGCTCGGCGCCCTCAAGCGGCTGGAGGTCGCGCGCGCGCTCGCGATCGAGCCGAAAGTGCTGCTGCTCGACGAGCCGCTCGCCGGCCTCAACAATGTCGAGGCTGCGCGGCTCGCCGGCACGCTGCGCGATCTCAACGCGAACGGCGTGACCATGATCCTCATCGAGCACAATCTCGGCAAGGTCGCGGAAATCTGCCCGCGCGTTGTCGTCCTCGACAATGGCAGCATGATCGCCGACGGACCGACGCGCGAAACGCTCGCCGATCCCGCCGTGATCGCCGCCTATATCGGCAAGGAGACGGTGCGTGCTTGAGGTCGCGCAACTCGTCTGCGGCTATGGCCGCGTCGTTGCGGTGCGCGAGGTGAGCTTTTCCGCGCAAGAGGGCGAGGCGCTGGCGATCCTCGGCGCCAATGGGGCGGGAAAGACCTCGACCTTGATGGCCATTGCCGGCGAAGTCGCCCTCGAGGCGGGAACCATCGCCTTTGCCGGCGAAGACATCACGAGATTGTCGCCGATGGCGCGCTGTGCGCGCGGCATCGCCATCGCGCCGGAAGGGCGGCGGCTGTTTCGTGATCTCACCGTCCGCGAGAACCTGATCGTCGGCGGCTATGTGCGCGATGCGCGCGCTACCGCTGCCAATATGGAAAGAGTGTTGGACCTGTTTCCGCGGTTGAAGGAACGTCTGCACAACCGGGCCAGCTCGCTCTCCGGCGGCGAGCAGCAGATGGCGGCGATCGGCCGCGCGATGATGGCGGAGCCGCGGCTCCTGCTCATCGACGAAGTGTCCCTCGGTCTGATGCCGAAGATGGTCAACATCTGCTACGAGGCCCTCGATGCGCTGCGTCGTGACGGCCTCACCATCATCCTGGTCGAGCAGAGTCTCGAGCGCGCGCTGGCGATGGCGGACCGCGTGTGCGTGCTCGAATCCGGACGCGTCGCCTGGGCGGGAACCGCCGAGGAAGCGCGCGGCAATCCCGATATTCTCAGTGCCTATATGGGCGGCGCGCACCAAGTCGCGTGACGAGAGCTCGCAGTTTGCGCGGTCAATGATGGCCGCTCCGACAGTCCGCCTCCTCCCTTGAGGGGAGGGCGGGGGGAGGGGCATGATGTGCTGCGACAGATCAATCCGCAGTCAGGCGCCTCAGCACGCGCGTGTAGCGCGCGGTGATGGCGTCACGGTCGCGATGGTGTCCGTCCACGACTACGAGGTCGCCATTCGCGATCACCGATCGCACCGCGGCGCGGCCGGCGACAAAAATCCAGGCATCGAGCCAACGGTCGCCCTCGACGCATGCGAAGTCTGGATGCTCGCCGTCGAGCACGACGATATCGGCGCGACAACCCGGCGCAATCGCGCTCGCGCCGCGGCCGAGCGCCTGCGCTCCGCCGGCAAGCGCCGTTTGATAGAGCCGCAGGCCGGTCGACTCGCCGTCGTCCGTCGCCATCACATTGCGGGCGCGCTGCGCAAGTCTTTGTGAGTATTCGAGCTGGCGCAGTTCAGCCGCGGCGTCGATGTCGATGTTGGAATCGGTGCCGATGCCGAAGCGGCCTCCCGCTGTCAGAAACCGCGCGCCGTCGAAAATGCCGTCGCCGAGCGATGCCTCGGTGAGCGGACACAGGCCCGCCACCGCCCCCGATGCCGCGAGCCGCAGCGTCTCGGTTTCTTCCAGATGCGTCGCGTGGATCATGCACCAGCGCGCGTCGACCGGCATCTCATCGCACAGCCAGGCGAGCGGCCGGCGGCCCGACCAGGCGCGGCAATCGGCCACCTCCTTTTCCGTCTCCGCGATGTGGATATGGATCGGGCCGTCGCCGCCCGCCGCCACCACCTGCTTCAACGTCTCCGGCGTAACCGCGCGCAAGGAATGCGGTGCGATGCCGACATGGGTGCCCGGCGCACCGGCAGCGATCTCGCGGCAGCGCGCTAGCAGTCGCGCAAAGCGATCGGGGTCGTTGAGGAAGCGGCGCTGCCCCTGTGCCGGCGGTTGCCCGCCGAACCCGCCATAAGCATAGAACGACGGCAGCAGGGTCAGCCCGATACCGGTGGCCGATGCCGCAGCGACCAGCCGGCCGGCCATCTCGCCGAGGTCGGCATAGGGCGTTCCATCGATATCGTGATGGAGATAGTGGAATTCGGCGAGCGCGGTAAACCCGCGCTCCAGCATCTGCATATAGGCAAACGCGGCGATCGCCGCGACATCGTCGGGCGTGAGCCGGCCGAGAAACCGGTACATCACCTCGCGCCACGTCCAGAAGCTGTCGGACGCCGGCCCGCGCCGCTCCGCGAGGCACGCCATCCCGCGCTGGAACGCGTGGCAGTGCAAATTCGACAGGCCGGGAATTGCGATGCCGCGCACGGTCTCGCCACTGCGCTCAGCCGTGCTGCGCTCGACCGACACGATCGCACCTCCGTCGACGCCGACACGCACGTCCTTCGCCCAGCCATCGGGAAACAAGGCGTGGTTGAAGAGAAACACGCGCGCCATCGCGGCTCCTTGTCGCGGTCCGTGCGCGTTGCGCACACATGGATTGCGTCGCGACAATAGCGGGACACGCGCCGAGTCTGTATAGACGAATCCATGTCCTCGCACCGCGACGCCACGCGCTGGGATCGGGCTTGGCTCAACGGCCGCATAGCGACGCTCGCGGCCGATCGGCCGGGCATTGGCTTGATCGAGGACGGCGCGATCGCCGTACACGGCGGGCGCATCGTGTGGGTTGGCGCAGCTGCCGATCTGCCGGCGGGCTGGGATGCCGAGGAGAAATTATCGCTCGACGGCCGCCTGGTGACGCCCGGGCTGATCGATTGCCATACCCATCTCGTCCATGCCGGCAGCCGCGCTTACGAATTCGAGCTGCGCCTCGCCGGCGCCTCCTATGAGGAGATCGCACGCGCCGGCGGCGGCATCGTCTCGACCGTGAAGGCGACGCGGGCGGCGAGTGAAGACGGGCTGGTGAGCGCGTCGCTGCCGCGGCTCGACCGCCTGATTGCCGAAGGGGTGACGACGGTCGAGATCAAGTCCGGCTACGGCCTCGACGACGCGACGGAGATCCGCATGCTGCGCGCGGCGCGGCAGCTTGGCGAGACTCGGCCCATCAACGTCACCACGACCTATCTCGGCGCGCATGCGCTGCCGCCGGAAGCCGACAGCAGGGATCAGTACATCGACGGTGTGTGCGCGGCGATCCCGGCGCTCGCGCGCAACGGGCTTGCCGATGCGGTCGACGCATTCTGTGAATCGATCGCCTTTTCGCCGGAGCAGACGGCCCGTGTTCTTCGCGCCGCGCGGGCAGCGGGATTGCCGGTCAAGCTGCACGCCGACCAGTTGTCGAATCTGCACGGCGCGCGGCTTGCCGCCGAGCACGGCGCGCTTTCGGCGGATCATCTCGAATACACCGACGACGACGGGGTCGCGGCGATGGCGCGGGCGGGCACGGTCGCAGTGCTGCTGCCGGGCGCCTTCTACATGCTGCGCGAGAGGCAGGTGCCGCCGGTCGCGGCGATGCGGCAGCATCGCGTCCCCATCGCGCTGGCGACCGACTGCAATCCCGGCACCTCGCCGCTGACCTCGCTGCTGCTCGTGATGAACATGGCGGCGACGCTGTTTCGCCTTACCGTCGATGAAGCGCTTGCCGGCGTCACCCGCGAAGCCGCACGCGCTCTCGGGCGCCTCGCAGCGGTCGGCACGCTGGAGCCGGGCAAGTGGTGCGACCTCGCCATCTGGGATGTCGAGCGCGCCGCCGAGCTCGTCTATCGCGTCGGCTTCAATCCGCTGGCGCAGCGGGTGTGGAGGGGGGCATGAGCGCTTGGCTGACGGTGAAGCGCGGCGAGGCGCCGCTCGTCGTCTCCTTCCCGCATACCGGCACCGACATTCCGCCCAAGCTCGACGCCCGCATGGTGTCGCCCTGGCTTTCCCGCAAGGATGCCGACTGGTGGGTCGACAGGCTCTACGACTTTGCGCACGCCCTTGGCGCGACCACGGTGCACACCGCGATTTCACGCACGGTGATCGACGTCAATCGCGATCCGTCCGGCGCGTCGCTCTATCCCGGGCAGGCGACCACCGCCCTGTGTCCGATCGCGACCTTCGACGGCGAGCCGCTGTATCAGCCGGGAGCGGAGCCGGACGCTGCCGAGATCGCGGCGCGGCGCGCGGAATATTTCGAGCCCTTCCACGCCGCGCTGGTGGAGGAGATCGCGCGGCTGCGCAGCAGGCATCCGGTCGTCGTCCTGTACGATTGCCACTCGATCCGCAGCATCATTCCGCGGCTGTTCGAGGGCGGGCTGCCGAACTTCAATATCGGGACCAATTCCGGACGAAGCTGCGGTAGCGCGCTGACTGACGCGATCGATGCCATTTGCGCAAAGACGGCGTTCAGCCGGGTCGTCAACGGCCGCTTCACCGGCGGCTGGATCACCCGGCATTATGGAAAGCCCGGCACAGGCGTGCATGCGGTGCAGATGGAGCTCGCCTGCCGCGGCTACTTGCGCGAGCCGCTCGGCGCCGTCAGTGCCGACGCTTGGCCCGTTCCCTATGATGAGCCGGTGGCAGCACCGATGCGCGCCGTGCTCACCGAGATTCTCGAGAGCTGCATCGCCTTCGCCAACGTCGCCTAAGGACCGTGTCATGACCCGCATCGACAATGCCCGCGTCATCCGCGCCCCGCGCGGTCGCGACATGTCCGCCAAGAGCTGGCTCACCGAAGCGCCGCTGCGGATGCTGATGAACAATCTCGACCCCGACGTCGCCGAGAGGCCGAGCGAACTCGTGGTCTATGGCGGGATCGGGCGCGCCGCGCGCAACTGGGAATGCTTCGACCGCATCGTCGCGGCGCTGCGCCGGCTCGAAGCGGACGAGACGCTGCTCGTGCAATCGGGCAAACCGGTCGGAATTTTGCGCACGCACATTGATGCGCCGCGCGTGCTGATAGCGAATTCCAACATCGTTCCGCATTGGGCGACCTGGGACTGCTTCAACGCGCTCGATCGCAAGGGCCTGATGATGTACGGGCAGATGACCGCGGGTTCGTGGATTTATATCGGCTCGCAAGGCATCGTGCAGGGCACCTACGAAACCTTCGCCGAGGTCGGGCGGCGCCATTACAATGGCAACCTCGCCGGCAGATGGATCCTCACCGCGGGTCTCGGCGGCATGGGCGGTGCGCAGCCGCTCGCGGCGACCATGGCGGGTGCATCGTGTCTCGTGGTCGAATGCCAGCCAAGTCGCATCGAGATGCGGCTGCGGACGAAATATCTCGATGTCCAGGCAAAAACACTCGACGAAGCGCTGGTGATGATCGAGCGCTCCTGCGCCGAGCGCAAGCCGCTGTCGGTCGGCGTGCTCGGGAACGCTGCCGATTTATTCCCGGAGCTGGTACGGCGGGGCGTGTGGCCGGATGCGGTCACCGATCAGACCTCGGCACATGATCCGGTCAACGGCTATCTGCCGAAAGGCTGGACGATCGCCGAATGGGAGGCGAAGCGCGAGAGCGATCCGCAGGCGGTGGCGCGGGCGGCGCGGCGCTCGATGGTCATCCATGTGCAGGCGATGCTCGATTTCCACCGCGCCGGCATCCCGACCCTCGACTACGGCAACAACATCCGCCAGATGGCGCAGGATGAGGGGCTCGGCGACGCGTTCGCGTTTCCCGGCTTCGTGCCCGCCTATATCCGCCCGATGTTCTGCCGCGGTATCGGCCCGTTCCGCTGGGCGGCGCTATCGGGCGACCCCGAGGACATTTTCCAGGCCGATGCCGCGGTGAAGGCGCTGCTGCCGGACGACAAGCGTCTGCACAACTGGATCGACATGGCGCAGAAGCGCATCCGTTTCCAGGGACTGCCGGCGCGCATCTGCTGGCTCGGCCTCGGCGACCGCCATCGCGTCGGCATCGCCTTCAACGAGATGGTGGCGTCGGGCGAGATCAGCGCGCCGATCGTGATCGGCCGAGATCACCTCGATTCCGGCAGCGTCGCCAGTCCCAACCGCGAGACCGAAAGCATGCTCGACGGCTCCGACGCGGTATCCGACTGGCCGTTGCTCAACGCGCTGGTGAACTGCGCGAGCGGTGCCACCTGGGTTTCGATCCATCACGGCGGCGGCGTCGGCATCGGCTTCTCTCAGCATGCCGGCATGGTGATCGTCGCCGACGGCACGCCGGAAGCGGCGGCGCGGCTTGAGCGCGTGCTGTGGAACGATCCGGCATCGGGGGTCATCCGTCATGCCGACGCCGGCTATGACCTTGCGATCGATTGCGCCCGCGCCCACGGCCTCAAAATGCCGAGCCTGGCTTAAGCCTAGGTGCTTGCATTCGTTGAGGAACCGCGGACGAATCCCGCGGAACGGGGCC
Organism: Rhodoplanes sp.; assembly: GCA_036281135.1. Taxonomy (GTDB): domain Bacteria; phylum Pseudomonadota; class Alphaproteobacteria; order Rhizobiales; family Xanthobacteraceae; genus Rhodoplanes. The sequence continues at coordinate 10,320 of DASUPI010000478.1, forward strand.
CTGCGCGAACGCGCGCTCGGAATTGAAGTCGTCAATGGAGCCGGTCTGGTCGGTGCCAGGAAATCCCATGAGGAATACGCGGGGCTTTCGAGCCGGCTTTGGTCGTCGTGGGGCCAGCGCTCCGCCGAATAGGGCTCTCTGGGAGAGGGTCGTCCTTGTCTCGGATAGCGGCATCTCTTTCGTTCCGTTCGCGCTCGATCCGCTTCAGCTGCACCGCAATCTCCTCGGCAGTAAAAATCCGCCTGACCTCGGAGACGAATCGCGGCAGCTCTTGCGCGAAGGCGCGATGCTCGGACGCGGCTTCAGCAGTTTCTCTTCGACGAGATAATCGAAGGCCGCTTCAAGTCCGTAACGATCTCTGATCGTGCGAGCTGCCTCGCACTGCTTATTCCAGATTTCGTGCAGCTTGCGGGGGTCCACCATGCAATTGCTCCGTGATCAGCGCTCACAGACGTTTTCGACTGCCGCCCGACGTCGTTTCGCAATAATTATCAGTTGGCCGACCTGAGCGTCCTTACGCGACGACGGAAAGACCGGTCGGGTGTTGGGTGATCCTAAGAAAGCAGGTTTCGGGAGCCAGCAGCAACAATCTCGATGTGGCCGGCCGCGTTGGTCGCAAGTAGGAGTCTTGGGTCCTAAAACGGCCGGAGCCCATCGCCCGGCTGCCCGGAGGCGCCCCCGCTTCATTGGTCTTGCCAAGCTGGGCCGATCCAGGCCGGGCCGGGTGCCCGCCTCGAAACCATTCCTGCCATTCCAATCCTGCCTGCCTTGCCGGTCCGCGCGCGCCTCGCCGCGCCCCCTCGTGTGCTGAGCCGCGGATGTACCGGCAAGCCGCG
>DASUPI010000479.1:0-3582 GCA_036281135.1 Rhodoplanes sp.
CCACGATGGCGGATACGATCGGCAAAGCTCAGACGTGAGCAGCTCGTGATTTGAGGGAGCTCGTCTGCAGAAAGTGCTCAGCACAGATGTGGTGCGAAAGCCGCGCGCGGGGAATAGTTAGGCGGCCTTGGTGTGCTGCCCACCTGTATCGACTGCGACCGCGGAGATCGCCCCTGCATAAGCGGATTGACTCCCGCAGATCTTCTCTGGCCCGCGCCAAACGAACCGGCGGTGCTTGTGTCCCCGCGAGTGAGCCAAGATAAGCGCTGACGTGACATAGGGCACCAATCGGGGCAGACCGTGCTCATCATGGACGGCCCTGGAGCTCAATCCGGTGTTGAGCCGACAGAGAGCTTCCGCCGAGAAGGTGACATGCTTCTCGTTGCCGGTGAACGGCATCAAGACCCGAAGCAACTCACGTGATCGGTGCCGCAGCAGAGGAAACGGAAGCGATCAGCCGCGCACCTGGATCAGATGCAGAACGATCTTGTTGCGCAAGACGGCGGGTGTCGCAGGCCTGATCGTGGTGGTTCGTCCGTCGATCACGCAGCGGTCGCTGGCGCGTTGCGGCCATTGGGCGTCGGCGATCGCGGCGTTGGAGATGGCCACCTGCCGGTCGCCCTGGATGATGCCGCCGATCAGCTGGATCGGCTCGTAGCCGCGCACGATGGCCTGGCAAACGACCTCATGACGGACCTGGGTCGTCACCGGCCATAGGCCGCAGCGAAAGAAGCGACGACATCGGAACCATTGATTGGGCGCAAGGTTGGTCTGCGTAGTGGAGGCCATCCAAATGGACAATCAACATCGTTCACCCGGCTCGACATCGACGTCAGGCAGTTCGAGCCAATCTCATGCGCCGGAGCCCGCATCGCAGGGCATGCGTGAAAAGGCAGTAGACGCGGTATCGAAGCTCACCGACGTCGCTCAGCAGGCCGGCAGCCAGGCGAAGCAGACCGCTTCCTCGATGGCGGCGGAGGCGACCCAAGGCGCCAAAGGCTTTCTCAATTCCCAGGTCGCCGCGGGCGCCGATCTCGCCGGCCATGTCGCCGACTCCGTTCGCAGTGCCGCCGACAAGCTCGAGCAGAATGCGCCGCAACTCGCCGGCCTGGTGCGCGGAGCGGCGGAGGGCGTGGAAGGCTTTTCGCGCGACATGCGCGACCAGTCGGTCGAGGATCTCTGGCGCACCGCATCGGAATTCAGCCGCAAGCAGCCGGCCGTCGTGTTCGGCTTGGCGTCGCTCGCCGGCTTCTTGCTATTCCGCGTCTTGAAGGCCGGTCCCAGCGACGGCGAGCGCAGCGGCCGGCAATATCCGCGTGGGCAAAGCTACCGCGAGGATTGGCAAGCCTATGGCTCTTGACCGGCTGCAGCACTCTGGCCTGGCGCAGGCCTTTACCGATCTGCTCGCCGATCTCGGCGACCTCCTGCAGAAGGAGGTGCAGCTCGCCAAGGCGGAGGTGACGGAGAAGATCACGTCGCGGCTCAAGGCGAGCATCTGGATGGTGGGAGCGGGGCTGCTCGCGTTGATCGCCGGCCTGCTGGTCGTCGAGGCCGCCGTGTTTGCGATCGCGAGCTTCGGACTGGCGCTGCACTGGGCGTGCCTGGTGGTGGCGGGGGTGCTGGCGGCCGGCGCGCTCGCGGCCTTCTACTACGGGCGGTCGGTTGCGGACGACGACCTGCTGCCTGAGCGCAGCGTGCGACAGATCAGCCAGGACATCAGGACAGCCAAGGAGCAATTGACATGAGCCGCTATTCAGAGACGGACACCACTTCGCAAGCCGGAGACTGGCTCATGGGGGCGGCGCGCCGCAACCCCGAGGCGCTTCTGCTGCTGGCAGCCGGCGCCTGCCTGCTCATGCGCAGCGGAGAGAGCGGGGCTACACGGACGATGGTTCGCAGCCGCAGCAACGCGAACGAGCGGGATTATGCCTCCGATGCCGGCCAGCGGGCCCGGAGCGCACCAATGCGCGAAGGCGTATCGCGGGCGGCCGATACGGCCGCCGACTACGCTTCCGAGGTCAAGGAGCGGGTGGCGGACACCGCGAGGGGCTACGCAGACTCGGTATCCGAGTTCGCGGACGATGCGCGGCGAGCCGTCTCGGAACACTCGGAGCGCTGGCAGCGCCAGGCGCGCTCGCAGCTGCAGGGTGGCATTGAACGCGTGCTGCGCGAACAGCCGCTCGCAGTGGCGGTGGCGGGCCTCGCCGCGGGCGCCGCGGTCGCAGCGCTCTTCCCGTCCACGCGGATGGAGAATGAAGCCTTCGGCGGCGCGCGTGAGGCGCTGACGGACGCCGCTGGCAAAGCCGGCCAGCGGGTGATGGATGCCGCAGGGAAGGCGGGGGAACGGCTTAAGGAAGCGGCCGATGAACGCGGCTTGAGCGCGGGGGGCCTGAAGGAGATGGCGAGCGAAGTCGCCGACACCTTTACCAGCGAAGTGAAGGGCACGTCCGAGGCGAGCCGCGGCGCGAGCATCGTGCCGGACAGTCCGGCCTCGCGATCCGGCCAAAGCTTCGGCCGGGAGCACAACGAGCGGGACGTCAACCAGACGTCTGACGAGGCCCAGGCCGGCTTCGGGCCGGGGCGGGTCAACCGATGAGCGACCTCGACACAAGGAGCGCGACGTCGTGCAGGCGCGCGCCCGCTTCGCAAATGATCTGGCGCGGCTGCGCTCACCGGACAGTCTCGCGCGCTTCAAGGACGACCTGTGGGCGGAAGCGCGGGAGACCAAGGACGACCTCGTCGACAAGACCAAGGAAGCCGCCAAGGACGGCGCGCAGCGCGTGCTCACGGAACTCAACGAGCGCGCCGCCGCCAATCCGCTGGCAGCAGCCGCCATCGGCGCGGGACTGGCGTGGCGGTTCATCCATCGACCGCCTATTGCGACGCTGCTGATCGGGGCGGGTGTGTACGGCCTGTTGCGCACCTCGGCGCCGCAACGGAGCACCGAGCCCTATATGGGGTTCCACGACGAGGAGCGCGAGCTGCGGCACAGGACAGGCGGCGGCGACCTCGCTCAACGCGCCGCCGACATGGCAGGCGCCATCAAGGAGAAGGTGCAGGATTGGAGCGCGAGCGCGGGCGAAACGTCCCGCGCGGCCGCGACGCAGATTTCGGACAATACCGCAGCAGCGGCTGAGGGTGCGGCGCAGATGCTGCAGGAGGCGCGCACGACGGCGCGCGAGACCGTCAGCCAGGCAACGGAGAACGCCGCGGCGCTCGCCCAACGCGGGTCGAAACGCCTGCAGGACGCGATGCCCGATCGCGAAGATCGCGATAAGTATCTTCTTGGCGCGGCCGCGCTCGCTGTGGCCGCTGCCGTTGGGATCGCCTACCAGCGGCGCACGCATGGGGCCGGCTCCTGAGCCACGAGAGTGGCGACGCTCGAACGCAGGAGGTCTCACTCGTTCAAATTGCGAGCCGACTGGCTGCCGCTTGAGGGCGGAGCCCGCCCGCCGCGGCGAAAAAAAACAGGCGGCACGCAGAAAATAGCGGCCCCGATACACAAATCGGCGCAACGCCGGTCGCCGGTCGCCGATCTTCGGTGAAAGCAGGAGTCCGGACTAAGGACACGACGAACAGTAA
>DASUPI010000480.1:0-3245 GCA_036281135.1 Rhodoplanes sp.
GTCGCGCCCAGCAGCAGCGCTCCGGCATCCGAGGTGATCGCGCCGGCATCGAACGCCGCCACCACCTCGCGTCCTTCAACAGGTTCAAATCCAAACAAATCCGGGCGACACTCTGTCGGCATCGGGGCGCTCCGCGCGTCCTCGAAAATTGTTGCAGCACAACGGTTTTCGTTGATTCGCAGCCCCGATGCACTCAGCAGTGTGAGAAATCCGCGTTAGTTAGTAAGATTACCATCAGCCCGATCAGAAGACGTCACATTTTTGCCACAGGCTCGCACATTTACGCCACAGCACGGGCCGGCCGCTCGCTTGACGGATCATCGTTTTCGCGAGCCCAGCTTGATTCCGCCCGCCCGATTCGCTCACCGAGCCGGCGGCGGCGGAAACTTCTTGAGCGCGGCGATCACCTCATTGTCGCTGACCTGGCGGAAATCGGCGTAGAAGAAGCCGATTGCGCCGAAGTCCACGTAATCCTCGAGACAGACCACGTCGTCCGCCTCCTCGCGCATGGCGGCGAGCGTTTCGGTCGGGGCGACCGGCACCGCGAGGATGAGCTTCTTCGGGCCGCGCAGCCGCAGCGCGCGCAGGGCGGCGCGCGTGGTCGCCCCGGTCGCAATGCCGTCGTCGACGACGATGGCGACGCGCCCGGCAATGTCGACGCGCGCGCGCGTGCCGAGATAGCGTCCGCGCCTCCGCTCGATCTCGGCGAGTTCCTCGGCGCAGACGGCCTCAATGTCCTCCTCGCTCACGCCGGTCAGGCGAATCACGTCTTCGTTGCGCACGACGATCGGCGCAGTGCCGTCGACGACGGCGCCCATCGCGAGTTCCGGCTGGATCGGAACGCCGAGCTTGCGCACGAGCACGAGGTCGAGCGGCGCGTCGAGAGCCGCCGCGACCTCGGCCGCCACCGGCACGCCGCCGCGCGGCAGCGCGAGCACGACCGGCCGCTCGTCCTTGTAGGCGGCGAGCGCGGCGGCGAGCTTGCGTCCGGCATCCGCACGATTTCTGAACGGCATTACGATCCCCCAGCGATGTGATTCGAACCGACCTGCGGCGCGATCAGACGGCATCGACCAGCAGCACGTCGAGTTCCTTGAGCGCAGCCCGCGTCTCGGCCACCGAATTGTCGACATCGATTCCGCGGCAGCCTTCCTCGATCACCACCACGTCGAAGCCGATCCGGCGCGCATCCTCGGCCGAATAGCGCACGCAGAAATCGAAGGCGAGGCCCGCGATGAAAACCCGTGAGAAGGAGCGTTCGCGCAGATAGCCGGCAAGTCCGGTCGGCGTCTTGTGGTCGTTCTCGTAGAACGCGGAGTAGGAGTCGATTTCGCGCCGGAATCCCTTGCGCAGGATCAGCTCGGCATGCGGGATCGCAAGCTCCGGATGAAACGCCGCGCCGGTCGTCGCCTGCACGCAGTGGTCGGGCCACAGAATCTGCGGCCCGTAGTCGACGGTGATCGCCTGATAGGGCGCGCGTCCGGCATGGGCGGAGGCGAAGGAGAGGTGGCCGGCGGGATGCCAGTCCTGGGTCAGCACGACATGGCGAAACAGCGCCGCGTGGCGGTTGACAGCCGGCACCACCTCGTGGCCGCGCTCGACCGGCAGCGCGCCGCCCCGGCAGAAGTCGTTCTGGATATCGACGACGATGAGAACGTCGTTGTCGCTGATGGATATTGGCCTGCTCATGGTCGCCGCTCCGTCCCGAACTACTCTATCCAATGTCCGGCCGTGGCGGGAGCCTTGAGCCAGATCAACGTTTCGGGCAAGCACTTGCGCGAGCATTGCGTGATTCCTGAGCCCCGATCGATCCGCCCAGCGCGGGCGCGCTGAGGCATATGGATGGTTTCGTCGTGACCTCTCTCGCTCTTTTCGCCCCGAACGCAACGGCCGATCTTGGCGGGGCGGTCGCGCGCGAACTGTGGGTCTCGCTCGCCCCGCACGAGGAACGCGAGTTCGAGGACGGCGAGCACAAAGCGCGCCCGCTCGAATCGGTGGAGGGGGCGGACGCCTATGTGATCCAGAGCCTGCATAGTGGTCCGTCGGAGAGCGCCGCCGACAAAGTCGTCCGCCTCCTGTTCTTCATCGGCGCGCTGAAGGACGCGGGCGCCGCGCGGGTGACCGCGGTGACGCCCTATCTCTGCTACGCGCGCAAGGACCGGCGCACCAAGCCGCGCGATCCGGTGACCACCCGTTATCTCGCGAAACTGTTCGAGAGCGTCGGAACCGACGGGATCGTGACGCTTGACGTGCACAATCCGGCGGCGTTCGAGAACGCCTTTCGCTGCCGCACGATCACCGCGACCGCGGCGCCGCTGTTCGTCGATTATGCCAATCGGCTCGCGAACGGGCCGCTCGCGGTCATCTCCCCCGACACGGGCGGGGCCAAGCGGGCGGAGATTTTCCGCGAGGCGCTGGAAAAGGCGCGCGGCGAACCGATCGGGAAGGGCTTTGCCGAAAAGCACCGCAGCTCCGGCGTCGTTTCGGGCGACCTGTTCGTCGGCGACGTCGTGGGCGCGACCGCGCTCGTCATCGACGACCTGATCAGCACCGGCACGACGCTCGTGCGCGCCGCGCGCTCGGCGCGCCAGGCCGGCGCCCGCCGCGTGCTGGCGCTGGTGACGCACGGCCTGTTCATGCCGGGCGCCGAGAATGCGATCGCTGATCCGGCGCTCGACGGGCTGGTGGTCACCGACGCCGTTCCCGCCTTCCGGCTCGACGCCGCGGCGGCGCGCGACAAGATCGAGGTGCTGCCGGTCGCGCCGCTGCTGGCCGAGATCATCCGCCGATTGCACGCAGGCCGCGGCCTCGCCGACCTGCTCGTCCTCTGAGGAGCGCATCGAGCCGGCGCGCATCGGCCAAAACAAGACGCAGATAGGCGCGCGCTTGCGCCAGCCACTTGTCCGGCGTGCGCACGTCCTTTTCGAACAGATGCGCCACCGCAAGCCGCGCCCGCAATGTCGCGCGCTGACAGCGATAGAAGGTAAACAGTTCGGTCGGGGGCGGATTCGGCACCGCCCGCGTCAGGCGGCGGCGCAGATAGCGCCCGACCCAGGCGCCGCCTAGCCGCTCGCATTCCAGCGTGAGAAAGGCGATTTCGTCGAACGGGTCATTGGCGCGCAGCCTGTCGTTGAATTCGAGGCAATCGATGATGCGCGGCTCCTTGCCGAGCCAGATATGCTCCGGCCGCAGATCGCCATGCGCGTCGACGATATGGCCGCCGGAGGCGCGCGCGGCGAGAAGCG